>CAZWGW010001150.1:0-1938 GCA_964633565.1 uncultured Planctomycetaceae bacterium | reverse complement strand
GCTCGCCCGGCGTCGCTCGCTATTCCCATTCAATGGTCGCCGGGGGCTTGGTGCTGATGTCGTACACCACGCGGTTGATCCCTTTGATCTCATTGATGATGCGGGACGATATCTTCGCCAGCAGGTCGTACGGCAAGCGGCTCCAGTCGGCCGTCATGAAGTCCTCCGTGTCGACCGAGCGAATCGCCGCCGTGTCTTCGTAAGTCCGCGCGTCCCCCATGACGCCGACGGTCTGCAGCGGCAGCAACACGGCGAAGGCCTGCTGCACGGCACGGTACATGTCGGCCTTGTGCAGTTCGTCGATGAGCACCGCGTCCGCCTCGCGAAGCGTGTCGAGTCGCTGCTCCGTCACTTCCCCCAGGCACCGCACCGCGAGGCCCGGACCGGGGAACGGGTGACGCCAGATCAGCTCTTCCGGCAGGCCCAGTTCCAGCCCCATCCGGCGGACTTCGTCCTTGAACAGGTCGCGGAGCGGCTCGATCAGTTCAAAGCCAAGTTCTTCCGGCAGCCCGCCGACGTTGTGATGAAACTTGATCGTCGCGGCCGGACCGTCCGGGTTGGCGCCCGATTCAATCACGTCGGGGTAGAGCGTCCCCTGCGCGAGGAAGTGTGCGTCGGCGATCGATTCAGCCTCCGTGCGGAAGACTTCAATGAACACTCGCCCGATTGTCTTACGCTTCTGCTGCGGGTCGGCGACCCCTCTTAAGGCGGACAGGAACCGTTCCCGCGCATCAACGACGTGCAGGTCAGTTTTGAAATGTTCGCTGAACTGCTTGCGCACCTGCTCGCGCTCCCCTTTGCGCAACAGGCCGTTGTCGACGAAGATGCACGAGAGTTGCGGGCCGATCGCCTTGAACAGGAGCGCCGCCGTGACGGACGAGTCGACACCCCCCGACAGGCCGCAGATGACCCGCTTCCGGCCAACGCGATCGCGGATCGCGGCAATCTCGCGTTCAATGAGCGAACTGAGCTTCCAAGTGCCGTGGCAGCCACAGACGTTGCGCACAAAGTTCGCGAGCAGCGTCTGCCCGTGGTCGGTGTGCGTGACTTCGGGGTGGAACTGCAGGCCGTAGACGGGCCGGGTGTGATGGCGGATGGCGGCGTTGGGGCAGGTTTCGGTTTGGGCCAGCGCGACGAAGTGGGCGCTCAGGTTCTGCACCTGGTCACCGTGGCTCATCCACACCGTCCACTCGCGCGGCACCCCCTTGAGCAGTGGATCGTCATGGGCAATGCGGCAGATCGTGTGGCCGAACTCGCGCGACCGGCCGGGGATGACTTCGCTCCCGAGCGCGCGGCACGTGGCCTGCATGCCGTAACAGATGCCGAGGATGGGGATGCCCAATTCGAAGATTGCCGGGTCGGGGAGCGGTGCCCCGGTTTCGTAAACGCTCGCGGGACCGCCGGAGAGGATTAACCCTTTGGGGTTGAGTTCGCGGATCCGTTCCGCTGACAGGTCGTGCCGCACGAGCTGGCAGAAGGCATTCAGATCGCGCACGCGGCGAGCGATGAGCTGTGCGGTCTGGGAGCCGAAATCAAGGACGAGGATCAATTCCTCACGTTTCGGGTCGACGACGCCGAGGTCGCCGTCGCCGACGCTGAGGTCAAGTCCTCTGCCGTTGTTGCCGCTCATGGGCCTGGGTCCACCAAAAAAGCCAGCCGGCCCGGGGAAATCTCCGCGGACCGGCGCGTGGGTCAAACCGCAATTCTAGAGATCGACGCTGGAGAACGGAAGGTTGTCGATGTGCCGTTTGGCGTTTCCTGTTTGCGGAATCTCGGACTCCGGGCGTACTGATTGGTACTCACAGGCATCAAAAGGGGTCGAACGGTGCCGCACCCGAAATTCCGTCCCGGGTTTCGCATCTCGGTGATCGATATCGCGGTCCTCGCAATCGGCAGCGTCGCGGCCGCCGCGGCGTGGAAGTCGGTCTGGTGGGCCGG
>CAZWGW010001149.1:0-1947 GCA_964633565.1 uncultured Planctomycetaceae bacterium | reverse complement strand
CGAGAAGACGCTGCTGACGGTGATCATGGAGGCGGAGTGCCGTAGGACGGATTTCCAATCCGTCCGGTCCGTCGCCGAATCGGGGAGACCTGCGGTCGGTCGCGTCGCGAGGTCGGGAGACTTCGCCACAACTGCGGAAGACCATCCCTCAACGCTTTCAATCCCGTGCTTCCGCTATCCCGAAGGCGCGGCGCGCGCGCTGCGGTCGGCGGTCGACTATGCCGAGTGGCTCGCACGGCCGACGGGAAGCGTCCCGGTGTTTGACGACATCTGCGCGGACGAGTGGCGGCAGATCCCCAGTCTCGTGGCCGCTCAGAATGGAGACGGCGCGGGCTGGCTGCCGCCTCACGAAGTCCTGGCGCTCCTGGAGTGCTGGGGCCTGCCGGCGCCCCCGTGGTCTTCAGCCTCCAGTGCCGAGGAAGCCGTGGCCGCCGCGGAGGCGATCGGCTATCCAGTCGTCGTCAAAGCGATCTCGCCGACCGTGCTGCACAAGAGCGATGTGGGCGGAGTCGCGCTTGATGTGCGGAACGCGGAGGAGCTGAGCGAAGCGTACCGCCGGGTGCGAAGCCGCATCCCCGATTCGACGGCAGTGCTGGTCCAGCCGCTGGTCCGCGGATGCGCCGAAGTGCTGATCGGTGTGAAGAACGACCCCGCGTTCGGACATCTGATCGGCTTCGGACTGGGGGGCATACTCGTCGAGGCGCTGCATGACGTGAAGTTCCGGCTGCATCCGCTGACCGATCGCGACGCCGACGATCTGGTTCGCGAGTCGTTCGCCGCACAATTGCTCCAGGCACAGCGCGGGCGCCCCGCAGGCGACGCGGTGGCGCTCCGCGAGGCACTGTTGCGCGTCTCGGCGCTGGTGACGGCGATGCCGGAGATTGATGAACTGGACCTTAATCCGGTGAACGTGCTGCCGGAGGGGCAGGGGGTGCGCGTGCTGGATGCGCGGGTGCACATCGGGCGCGTCACGCCGCCGGCACACCGTTCTTCGGCATGAGCCAGGCGCTGAGGCTGCAGCGGACCTCGTCGAGGAGACGTCCCTGTCGCGTCGCCGACCAGGTGCGGAACCAGCGGATGCCGGCAAAGTTGACCCACGCCAGGCTGCCGAGCGTGATGAGCCACGGCACGACGCCGTCGGAGGCGACGATGAACGCCACCACCAGTCCGTTGGCCACGACGAGTGCGGACGCGCAGACGGCCCCTTTGACGAAGCGGGACAGCAATTCGACGGCGGTGGGCGACAATCGCCGCCACTGCGGTGTCGAAGGCGGCGCGGAGGGGGACGGCGCGTCGCCCAGCCGTTCCCGCAGTTCCTCCGGGACATAGGCTTCGGGCGGGTCGAGCGTGGCGAGTACTGCCTGAACGTCCGCTTCCGACGGCGTTGCGCTGCGCCGTGACAACAACTCATAGATCTGCGTCTCGACTTCATCCACGATGCTGCGTCGTTCCGACCAGCCGGTCTCCACGCGCAGCAGGACGCGGTCAATCGCTTCCAGTCGCGAGTCGATCAGGTTTCGCAGCTCGGGGTTCAATTCGGCAGCCGTCATGAGAGTGCTCCCTGAATGAGTTGGTTGACGGAGTGTTGAATCGCCTGCCAGTGTCCGGTCATCTGCTGCAATCGTTTGCGGCCGGCGTCAGACAGGCGGTAATACCGGCGGGGCGGTCCTGCCGGGGATGGTGCTGTGCGCACGGTGACGCATCGGTCGCGCGCCAGCCGCGCCAGAACGGGGTAGACTGTGCTTTCCGTCACTTCCAGGCCGGGGACCTGACCGAGCCGTTCGACGATCTGGTAGCCGTACGCCTCGTCGTCGCGCAGCACGGCGAGTACACACAATTCGACGAGTCCTTTCCGGAATTGGGAAATCCACTGCTGCACGACGTGTCCCGCCGACTATTATGCATTGCATAGTAGCGACTGCCCAGCGGCTGTCAACTGTGATTCAG
>CAZWGW010001148.1:1598-1949 GCA_964633565.1 uncultured Planctomycetaceae bacterium | reverse complement strand
TGGAGCGACCCGGACGCTCAAAGCGTCCGGGTCGCTACGCCGGGTGAATTCCACACTAACGGCCGGCCGCAGACGGCCCGGCGCCGGCTTCGCTCGCGTGGGTCTCTTCGTGGGAGCCGGAATTGTACGAGCGCAGCCGGTCACCGAACCGCGCCAAGAGTTGCCTGCAGCGCGCGACGGCCCGGCCGGTCTTCTCCCGGATCACGCGCGTTTCGATCGACAGCGTGGCGCGTTCCTTCGTCCACTCAAACCGCACCCAGCCAACGGCCGCCATCACCGCCAGGATCACCAGCAGCACGAGGACGAGTGTCATGGTTGCACCTCATGGATGTCGGATATCTCTGCCGCCGC
>CAZWGW010001148.1:0-1588 GCA_964633565.1 uncultured Planctomycetaceae bacterium | reverse complement strand
ACAAGCGCAGCGTCGTGCTCGACCTGAAGCGGGAACAGGCGCGTCGTGCGCTGCGCTATCCGTTCAGGGCTGAGCCTGCGGCTCGGGCAGCGACGGAGTCGTCTCCGCCGGCGAGTCGGGTGACGGTTCCGTCGTTCCGCTGCCGGCCGGCGCTGGTTGCACAGGAATCACCGGCGGCACCATCGGTTCTGCCGGCGTCGTCGGCGGCGCGCCCGCCTGCGGCGCCGGGGTCGACTCCGGTGGCTCCAGCGCCTCACACCCGCCCAGCGGCAGCGCCAGTCCGGCCATCAGCAGCGATGACCAGGCGGCGTTTCGGCCCGTCAGTCGTGTCATGCGCGATTTCATGGTCCTGTCCTTTCCCTGTTTTCTTCTTCACCGACGGCCACGACGGTGGCGTCGGGGGGCGCTTCGACCCGCAGCCAGACGTGGCTCGCATCCATCGGCCGCACGGAAACGGCGACCGTCCCGTGCGCATTCGGCACCTCCACGCGCGCCGGCTTGTGACCAACGCGGCAAACGTGCCTCGACACCGTCCGCTCGACGTTCGCCAGCCAGGCGATGATCACCGCGACGGCGATCGTGGCCGCCGAAATCAGAAACGTCGCTCCATACGCCGTCAGTGCGTTCATGATCTGTTGCATGGCTCTCCTCGTTGATGGCGGGCCGCGCAAATTGTGGTGTGCGACAACGACAACGCCCCTGCAGCACGGCGGCGCGGCAGGGGCATGGGCTGAAACAAAAAAGCCCCGCTGCACCTCGGCACAGTGGGACTGTCGCAGTCAATTCGTTCCGGCATTCACTGGCGGAACAATTCAATGCTAGGGGAGGGGACCAGCCCGGTCAAGACGTCGCACGCAAACCATTTGCTCCACAGCGGTTGCAGCGCGTGACTGGAGTCGATCTGCCGGCAATGGAACTCGCACCCACCTGACGATCTCCCCGGCAGATCACCCCCAGTGGTGTGGAGCGCGCAAACGATCACTCGCGAACACTTTATGTTCCTGTCCTCGATTTTCCTGTCTGCATGTTGCGTCTTCTGCAGGCATGGTCGCTACCCCAATCACAGAGCGGCGCGTAAAGTGTCTCCGCGGGCAGCACGGGTCGGCGCGTGCTCACGCGCCGGCCGACCACATCCGGGGAAAACCCACATGAAGTCACTGATCGCATACCTGTCGCTGGTACTGTTCGCAAACGTGGCTCTGCGGTCGGATGACACACTCACCTGGCCGCAATTTCGCGGCCCGGGAGGATCGGGCGTCGCAGACGACCAGCAGCCGCCGGTCGAAATCGGCACGGACAAGAGCGTTCGCTGGAAAGTCGCTGCCCCCGGCGGGCTCTCCTCGCCGATCGTCGCGGGGGACAACCTCATCCTTACCGCCTTCGACGACGGCAAGCTCTACACGATCGCCTATCGCCGCGCGGACGGGCAGGAAGTCTGGCGGGCCGAAGCCCCGGCCAAAACGATCGAACCCTATCACAAGCAGGAAGGTGGCCCCGCATCGTCCACCCCGGTAACCGATGGCGAGCGGATCGTGTCGTACTTCGGCTCGTGCGGCCTGTTCTGCTATGACCTTGCAGGCAAGGAACT
>CAZWGW010001147.1:0-1950 GCA_964633565.1 uncultured Planctomycetaceae bacterium | reverse complement strand
GCGATCCCTGCACGATCTTTGCGTCGCCCGGCTGGGGAGCGGCCCCGGCGGCGCTGAACAGCACCCCTCCCTGCGGCGTCAATAGCGTCGGCTCGTCGAAGGTCACCAGCTTCAGTTTCCCGAACGTCGTGACGGCGTCTGAGATCAGGCCGCTGAACGTTCCGTCCGTGGCGATCGAGATCTCTCCGACGGAGAGGTCCGGCGGAATCGTGATCGCCCCCCCTTCCCCCTGGACGGTCAGACCGTCCGACGTGACCAGCCGTCCCTGGCCGTCGACCTGAAACACGCCGTCGCGTGTGTACAGCGGCCCGGAGGGACCGTCGAGCACAAAGTACCCATCGCCGTCGATCGCGCAGTCGAGCGTCCGACCGGTGTGCTGGACCGCGCCGGAGGTGAAATCGGTGACGACCCGCGGCGCCCCGACCCCCCATGCCTCGCGGCCGGTCGGGGACACCCCCGCTGTCGACAGCGTCGACTCGAACGTCGGAGAGACGACCAGGCTGCGGCGAAAGCCGGGGCGTGCCGCGTGGGCCAGGTTGCGCGCAATCACCTCGTGCTGCGTCGCAGCCGCATCCATCCCCGAAGCCGCGCTGTACACCCCCGCCAGCATGCCCCCTCCCTGGGAAGACCGTAGCCGTCGCGTAATTGATGGGGCCCGGCACCTCCGCCCAGGGACCGACTACAACAACCGTGCCGCACCATCACGATTCCGTGCGGCTCAGCAGGAGCCGGCGATAACGCAAGTCCGAGTCGACGAGTTACGTCGACTCTGCCGAATCCGGCGATCTTCAGGCCGGCGCTTGACCCGGAAAGCATTTCCGCGCGCCTGGGAAAACGCTGCGCGTCCCATGACAGAGGACGGAGGCCTCTACTCGGCTTGACATCTGCCTCCGCGAGTGAAATCACTGCATGGTCGCTGAGTTTTCCTCCCCGTTGCTCATCATTCGTGTTTGCGCCATCGTCAAGGTCTGCCGAACCCTCAAGGTCGATTTGGGTACGGGTCGAATCTACAGATGGACCACTCGAGGCGGACCTGCGCTTCGATCACGCCGGTATTGACGCCATGGCCGAAAAGACCATCGACAACCCGAAGGACGCGAATGCGACTGCGCCGGCCCGTGCTGGTTCCGGCCGCAGCATGTACGTCGTCGTCGGACTGATTGCCCTGTCATTGGGGGCCGGCGTGCCGTACGCCCTGCAGACGTTTCAGACGACCGCCAGAGATTCGCACGTCAAGGCCGCCACCGCCGCCGCGTATGACCTGCACGCGGACGACCATCCGGCGTTCATCCAGTTCGGCGACATTGTCGTCAATCTCGATGAGACCCGGCTCAACAGGTACCTGCGGTTGAACATGACGCTGCAGGTGCACGCCGACGAGCACGACGACATCTCGAAGATCGTCGAGGAGCGCAAGGCGACATTGAAAAGCTGGCTCCTCAGCTACCTGTCGGACCGCACTCTGGAAGAGATTCGCGGGGCGTCAGGCCAGAACCGTCTCCGGCGGGAGATCATGGACCAGTTCTATACACTGCTCTTTCCGGACGGGCACGACCGGATCCACGACGTGCTGTTCGAGGAGTTCAACATCCAGTAATGCCCGCCGCCGTCCCGCTGCCGATCGACTTCCGCAGACCGCCGCAACTGCCGCTGGCGTCGTGGCGCGTGTTGGCCGAATGGCTCGACAACCTGGCCCTGCGGACCACCGACAGCTGGAGCCGCCGGCTGCCGCGGCCGGTGAGCCTGCGCCGAGTCGCCGCGGACGCCGTCGTGGCCCGCGACCTGGGCCGCACGCTTCCCGATCCCGGCTGGGGCGTGGAACTGACCGTCGGGAAGCCGCGGCATGCCACGCTGCTGGCCTGCTCCCTGCGGCAGGTGCTCGCACTGACGGGGGCCGTCATCGGCGCCGTCGACGAGCAGTGGCCCGCGCCGCGGCCGTTGACGTCCGTG
>CAZWGW010001146.1:642-1961 GCA_964633565.1 uncultured Planctomycetaceae bacterium | reverse complement strand
GGACGCTTCAAGCGTCCGGGTCGCTGATCACGATTCCAGCCGGACGTCCCGCGTGCTCCCGTCGCGCACAATCGTCAACTCCACGACCGCGTCGGCCGGAAGCTGCGTCAGCAGCCGGTGCAGGTCGTCGACGCTTGACACGATGCGGTCGTTGAGCGCGACGATCAGGTCGCCCGGCTCCACGCCCCCGCGCTCAGCCGCGCTCCCCGCGGCCACGTCGACGACGCTCACCGCCTGATCGGAGAGCAGATCCAGTTCGCGGACCACGGCCCGCGGCAGCCGCGCGACGCTCGCCACGATCCCCAATTGCCGCCGCCGCACCCGGCCGTGCCCCAGGATCTCGGTCGTGACCCATTGCACGGTGTTGCTCGGAATCGCGAAGCCAAGGCCCTGTGCGAACGCGATGATTGCCGTGTTGACGCCGACGATGCGGCCGCGCGAATCAACGAGCGGTCCCCCCGAGTTCCCGGGGTTGATCGGGGCCGCATGCTGAATGATGTTCTCGATCAGCCGGCCGTCGCGGGCGCGCATGCTGCGGCCAACGGCGCTCACGACGCCCGTCGACACCGTCGACTGCAATCCCAACGGGCTCCCCATCGCGATCACGAGTTGGCCGACCCGCAGCACGTTGGAATCACCGATCTGCGCGTACGGCAGTCCGCTGGCCGCCAGCCGCAACAGTGCGATATCCGTCGACGGATCGTCCCCCACCACCTCGGCCGACAGCCGGTCCCCTTCCGTCGTCTCCGCCTGCAGTCGCGGCCGACCACCGACGACGTGGCTGTTCGTGATGGCGTAGCCGTCCGGCGTAATCAGGAATCCCGACCCGGCGCCGCCCCGTTCTCCCCCCGTCTCACCGGAGACCGACACCACGGCCGGCGACACCGTCTCCACAACATGGATCACCGCCCGCGAATAGGCATCGAGCAGGTCGACGTCGTTCGCCGGTGGTTGTTGTCTGTGTGAATGCTGACCCGCGGCATCGCTGTCGGAAGCAGTCCGGAAATACTCTGGACGTTCAGTGAACATTTCAGCGCTCCTGTGTGTCCCAATCGTTCGCGGTTGACCCCGCGATGGCAAGAGGGGGCGGCTCAGCCCGGGACGCATGGGAGAAGACTGATGGCTGACGACGCCAGTGCCGGATATGCTTGTCCCTCTCCGCCTCACCAGCGCCTCGCGCCCCAGGAGCGCCCCGCCATGACCACGGCCGAACGCCTGCGGACCGAACTGCTGGCAGTCTCGGCCGCCGAGCAGTTCACGTTCGCCGTGATGCAGTTCCGCGACGGCAGCCGGTTGCACTTCTGCCACCGCGTCGACGA
>CAZWGW010001146.1:0-632 GCA_964633565.1 uncultured Planctomycetaceae bacterium | reverse complement strand
GAGCGCTGGGTACACGCGACCGGCCCCGGCACCCCAAATGCCGGTTCGGGCCTCGCCGGAGAACTGCGGGCCGCGATCACCACTTTCCGGCTCAACGCAAAGCACCTCGACATCCAGTTCGCCGACGGCAGCCGCTGGGATGAGAAGGTCGACTGCCCGTCGTAGCACGGATTTCCAATCCGTGCGATGCGCGACGATCGGGCATGCCCACGGACGGATTGAAAAAATCCGTCCTACGGACATGCCGCGAAATCTGGTAGAATCAACTTGACCACCAGCCGCGCGCCCCGCAAATGTCCGCCCCCCTCCTCGATCTCCCCGTTCTTTCCAGCGCCGACGCGTCGGGCGGATACCTCGAATCACTCGCCCCGCGTGCCACCGGCGCGCGCGGCGACCGCCCGCTCCCCATGTCCGCCGCCGAGATGCGCGACCGCGGCTGGGATGAAGTCGACGTGGTATTCATCACCGGCGACGCCTACGTCGATCACCCCAGCTTCGCCATGGCCATCCTCGGCCGTGTGCTCGAAGCCGCTGGTTTCCGCGTCGGCATCGTCAGTCAGCCCGACTGGCGGTCGTGTGACGACTGGCGGCGGTTCGGCCGGCCGCGCCTGTTCTTCGCCATCAGCGCGGGG
>CAZWGW010001145.1:0-1961 GCA_964633565.1 uncultured Planctomycetaceae bacterium | reverse complement strand
GGTACAACGGCACCGGGCAGAGTCCGGCCAACATCCCGACGCCGGTCAGCGACAACACGCTCGTCTATACGGCGACGGGGCGCGGCGGGTCCGGCGCGGTCAAACTGGCCGTCGACGGCGAGCGCGTCTCGGCCGAGCAGGTGTACTACAGCCGCGAACTGCCCAACTCGATCGGCGGTACGGTGCTGATCGGCGAATCGCTGTACGGCACGAACAACGCCGGTCTGATGTGCGTCGACTTTGAAACCGGCGAACAGCGCTGGACAAATCGTGCCATCGGCGCGGCGTCGATTTGCGCGGCGGACGGCATGCTGTTCCTGCACGGCGAGAACGGCGACGTGGCGCTCGTCGCGGCGACGCCGGACGATTACCGCGAACTGGGCAAGTTCACGCTCCCGGATCAGCCTCAGAGGACGGGAAAGGCGTGGGCCTACCCGATCGTCGCCAACGGACGGCTCTACATCCACGACTTCGGCACGTTGTGGTGCTATGACGTGAAAGCCCCATGATCCACTTTGATCGGCTGCCGCCCATGTTGCTGATTCTCCTCTCCGCATGTGGAACCGGCGCGGACTCGCCCGATCCCGCGGGGGGCCGAACCTTCGATGAGGCCGAAGTGCAGGGCCGAGCCAGGACGAACCTCGACAGCCCGAACCCGACCGCCGCGCAGCTTGCGCGGCGGACACGGAGCATCGCGGCCGTCAAAAACCTCGGGCTCCCCACGCTCGACCACTTGCCGGTCGTCGAGGATGAGACGCAGATCACTCCCCGCACGAAAGAAGAGGTTGCCCAGCGCTGCCTGGCGGTCGTGATCTGCGCCGCCAAGGGGGAAACGAACGATCACAAGCTGGCGCAGGATCTCGTGACCCGATTTTCGGCCGCGGAGTATTTCTCCCCGGAGGAACGCGCGTTCATCGACAACCCGCAGCCGAAGGAGCAGGATCGCGTCAATTTCGCCTGGCGCTACGAATGCTCGCACGTGCTGCTGTGGGCGCTCGGCTACGTTGACCAACTGCAGCCGGCGCACGAGATCTGCGATGTCGCGGGCGAGGTGGGGATCATCCGCGATGCCGGCGGCGAGCAGTTCATCGCCAAGGCGAACCTGCGGCCGCTCAGCGAGGTCCTGGACATGGCCGACCTCTATTACCACCTGCACTGGGCGGCCGTCGAATTGCGGATCAACGGCAAGGAGTCGCCCGCGGCGAATGAAGAGATTATTGCCGAGCGGCATCGCGCGCTGAACTGGCTGATCCGCTACATGAACCAGGATTGGGACGACGTGACGACCGACACGTAATGACCGACCCGATGAAGAGGAACACAACGATGCCCGTGAAACCAGTCCCCGACGGTTACCACTCCGTGACGCCGTACCTGATCTGCAAGGGGGCCGCGAACGCCATCGAGTTCTACAAACAGGCGTTCGGCGCGACGGAGCTGATGCGGATGCCCGGACCCGATGGACGCCTGGGCCACGCCGAGGTCCGCATCGGCGACTCGGCCGTGATGCTCGCCGACGAGTTCCCCGAAATGGGCGTGCGCGGACCGCAGTCGCTCGGAGGGACGTCGGTGAGCCTGCTCATCTACGTGCCGGACGTCGACACGGCGTTTCCGCGGGCGATCAAGGCAGGCGGCAAGGAAGTGCGTCCGCTGACGGACCAGTTTTACGGCGACCGCTCCGGCACGCTGGAGGACCCGTTCGGCCACAAGTGGACGATCGCCACCCATAAGGAGGACGTCCCGCCGGAGGAGATGCAGCGGCGGCATGAGGAGTTCATGCAGAAGCAGGGGGGCGGCAGTTGATGACCGTCAAAGACCGACGCGCATCCACCCGGCCGCCCGCCCACTCCGCTGCAGGCGGACCGGGATTTGTTGCAGAGACGCGCTTTTCCGCGGCAGTCACCCTGGGCCGGGGTTATTCTCCCAGTTCCTGCCTGATCCGCTCCAGTTCCCGCTGCAGC
>CAZWGW010001144.1:0-1965 GCA_964633565.1 uncultured Planctomycetaceae bacterium | reverse complement strand
TGGCGGCGCTGATGGGGCTGCTGACGCTCGCCCAGGCGTACGTGTTCCCGTGGATGGCGCCGCTGCCGTAGACTGGATCGCGGGAGTCCGGCAGCGTCAATCCGCGATGACCGTCTCCTTTGCGAATCGCGCCTTCGGCGGGGGGCACCACGTTTCGAGTCGGAACTCCAGCCGCGGACCCCCTTCCGTACATTGGAGGACCATGCCGTGCGAGATGACGGTGTGCCGGATCGGGCGTCCATCGAGGTACGTACCGTATCGGCCGAGACTGCAGCACTCCCAGTCGAGTCCGCGGCGGAACACGGCGACGTGTACGCGGGAGACCTCAGGATGACTCAGTTGAACCGCATTCTCCGGGGCGCGGCCGATACAGATCGTCTCATCGCCGGTGAACCGCCACTCGCGCGTCTCGTCGCCGGGACGGACATCCAACAGGATGATCGCCAGCGGAGCGGGGGGAACAATGGGGTCGGAGGGGACAAGCATGGCGCGCGCCAATCGACTGCCGGCCGCAAGTTTCATCCACGATCAGGATAGTGCCGAGCGGGAATCGAAACAACGATGGCGGGGAGTGATGCCTTTTGAAGATTATTTCTTCGAACTTTTGCGGATTGATCTCCAGACGGAATATCCCAACGCCAAGCACGCGAGCAGAAACACGGGAGCCGCGTAGACGCACACACGCCATCCATCGAATCCATTGCTGAGATTCCACCAAGCTCTATACGACAAGTGGCACACCGCGACGAAACACACGAGGCAGGCGATCGATTCGAGCAGGATGGCTAGCTTGTGGTAAAACTGCGGCATCATTTGTCTCACGCCGCCTGCCCGAACAGGTCGGACAGGTTCCACAACC
The DNA here is from genome assembly GCA_964633565.1 of uncultured Planctomycetaceae bacterium. GTDB lineage: Bacteria > Planctomycetota > Planctomycetia > Planctomycetales > Planctomycetaceae > CAZWGW01. The sequence continues at coordinate 1,106 of CAZWGW010001144.1, read as the reverse complement.
GATCCGCAACGCCCGACCGCATGGCCGGCGTGCTCCTGAGCGACCCGTGGATACGGCAGAAATTGTAGTGGAACACGTGCAGCGCCACAGCCGCTTTCAGGATGTTCCGTGTCTTCGAGAAACCCAGCGACAGACGAGTGAATCGCTTCATGAACGTGCGGATTGTGAGGTTGTTCCGCTCAACGTGCGCGGTGCAGATCGCGACCGAGACGCTGGCAGGAAGACGGCGCTCGGATCGAAGGGACGCGCATTCAGCGGGCTGACGCCCGCCGCTCGCCGTGTGAACGCAGCGCTGCGATGAACTCCTGCACCAGCCGTCCGTGGTAGCGGTCGTGGTGGTGAATCATGGCGATCGTGCGGTGCGGGGCGTCGCCGCCGAGCGACCGATAAGCGAGCCGCCGCGTACGGTCGGCATGGGTCGCCATCTCCGGGACGAGCGAAATGCCCAGTCCGAGCGCCACCATCTCCTGGACTGTGCCGAGTTGTGCCGTCTGGCAGGTAATCACCGGGAGGCAGTCCCGAGTGCGGCAGTAGCTCACGATCTGTTCGCCCAGGCAGTGGACGTCCTTGAGCAGCACGAAATTCTGCTCCGGCAGATCGGCCGACGTGACACGTTTGCGGCTGCGCAACTCGTGCCGCGGCGGGAGCGCCAGGAGCAGTTCTTCAGTGAACAGCGGCTCGACGGTCAGTCGTTCGTCGGCAATGGGGAGCGCGACGAGGCCGACGTCGAGTTCGCCCGTCAGGCAGTCGCGGACGATGCCGGCGGTAAAATCCTCGCGCACGGTGACGCGCGCCCTGGGAAAGCGTTTCAGGAAGCCGCGGACGACATCGGGAAGGAGGTACGGTGCGACCGTCATGATGGCCCCGACGGAGATTTCAGCGGCAGTCCAGTCGGCGTCGGCGCGGACGCTGGCTGCGGCTTCATCGACGGCGCCCAGGATGCGCACGGCACGCTCGTACAGCGCGTGCCCCGCGTCGGTGAGCCGGACGGTCCGCCCCAGACGTTCGAAGAGCGGCGTCTTGAATTCGTGTTCCAGCTTGATGATCTGCTGGCTGAGCGAGGGCTGTGAGACAAAACAGCGCTCGGCTGCGCGGGAGAAGTTCTG
>CAZWGW010001143.1:0-1980 GCA_964633565.1 uncultured Planctomycetaceae bacterium | reverse complement strand
CATAACAAGGAGAACGCCAATGTCGAAAGTCGCTGTCGTCGTGCTTGCGGATACAGAGGGTGGCGACGCCCTCGGCCGGATCGTCAATGCCCTCTACGCCGTCAAGGAATTCGCCGAAGCCGGCGATGAGGTGCAACTCATCTTCACGGGGACCGGGACGAAGTGGATCGGCGTCCTCGAGCAGCCGACGCACAAACTGCACGGCGTTTACAAAGCGGTCAAACCGCGGATTGCCGGCGCGTGCGGTTTCTGTGCGGGAGCGTTTGAAGTGACCGACGCCGTGCAGGCGGCCGGCGTCTGCCTGCTGGAGGATTACGGCACCAACATGAGCTACCGCCAGCTTGTCAACAACGGATTTCAGGTCGTCACCTTCTGACGGTCCACGGCAGCACGTCTGCCGGGACAACTCGCCGACTCGCACGTTCTCCGCAATGTTGGGGACGTGCCGTCGGCGACGTCGGAACCAGATTCATGAAAGGAGCATATCATGCACGCGAAGACCAGAACTGCGATTGTGACCGGCGCCGGCAGCGGCATCGGATTGTCGGTCGCGCGAACTTTCATCCGCGAAGGAATGAACGTGGTCCTCAACGGTCGCACCGAGGAGAAGCTGGTGCGTGCCGCGGCGGAGATCGACCAGCCGGACCGCCTCGCAATTGTGGCCAGCGATATCACCCGGACGGAATCGGCCGGTGCTCTGGTCGATGCGGCCGTCAAACGATTCGGCCGCGTCGACCTGCTCGTGAACAACGCCGGCATCTTTCACACGAAGCCGTTCACGGACTACACCGCCCTGGAACTCGACCAGTTTCTCGGTTACCTGCGCGGGACCTACCTTCTGACACAGGCCGTCGTGCGGCAGATGCGGACGCAGGGGGAGGGTGGCTCGATCGTCAACATCGGCACGATCCTGGCGGCCAACGGCGTGTATGACTTGCCCTCCAGCGCGCCGATCGCCGCCAAGGGGGGGATCATGGCGCTCACGAAGAACCTGTCCGTCGAACTGGCGACGGAGAACATTCGCATCAACGCCGTCGCGCCGGGCGTCGTCCCCACGCCGCTGTATGGCAGGTTGTCGCATGAGCAACGCGAATCATTGCACGGTCAGCAGCCGCTGGGACGGTACGGCACGCCGCAGGACGTGGCCGACGCCGTGCTGTACCTAGCGAACGCGAACTGGGTGACCGGCGTGATTCTGCCGGTGGACGGCGGCGTGGACGCCGGCGGGGACGGCACGTATCACGGCGAGCGACTTGCAACGACCGTCTGAATCGGTGGCCGTCGGCACAAAGTCAATCGCGAACTTCGTCGAAGGAGATCAGCATGATCGGCCGCTGCTCCACGGTGATCTCGGCACCTGTCTCCTGGCGCAGCGCGGCCGGTCCGGTGTCCTTCATCTCCTGTCCCAGCCGCAGCATCAGGTCGCCACGTTTCCGCATCTTCTCCTTATCCTGCAAGTCGGCCAGGTTGGTGATGGGCTTCGGCTGCGGCATGACAACCATCCACGTCAGCAACTCGTTTGACGGAGGCGTCTCATCGACGAAGGCATAGCCGGCCGCGTCCGCCACTGACATCACCAATTCCCGCCATGTTCCGGTGCGCGTCACTTCAGCGAAATCTTCCGCGGCAGTTTTCTCCGTATGACAGACGAACCGCAGGATCCGGGTTGCGAGCGCCTTGACGTCGATGTTCCCTCGAGCAACAAGAGCATCGACCATCTCCGTCTTGACTGTCAAATTGGCGCGCTGCATTAACTCGTCACGGATGAATTGCTCGATCGCCGCGACGACGTCGTTAGGGTCCGCATCGCCGTCGATGACAAAGTCGCCCGGAACAGAGAGATTCAATAGCCGGCCGCTGCCGCGCAGCTGCCGGTAGTTCAGGCCGAGACCGCGGACGACGACGTTCGATAGCGGGTAGTCGACTCGGGATTCTGCGTGGGCGAGGGTCAGTTTTGAGTCTTTCCAGACCAGCAGGAGG
>CAZWGW010001142.1:603-1987 GCA_964633565.1 uncultured Planctomycetaceae bacterium | reverse complement strand
CATGCGTTGGATCGCGACTCGATGCGTCTGCGCACAATGTCGTCGCGTCACTCCGTGACGCGGACAAACACCCGCCGTTTCCCGGACCCACTCTCGCCACATGCCACGCCCCCTCCGGCATCAGGACCACTCTCCGCGGGTCCTGGTCTGGTCCGAACTGCATGCGACGCGTGCCTCGGCGGTCCAGCGAGTACGACAGATCAAACGGATGAAGTCTGCACGCTGATCAGTCGTGACGCCAATCAATCCATTGAGAACCGCCAGAGTTTTCGGGCTGAGAAGGATCCGTCCATTCGCCGACGTAGATGCGGTGTTCTGGACTCGAAGGTCGGCCCATGAATGCAATCGGATAGCGAAATCCGATCGTATTGCCCTCATCGTCATAGACGAACTCCAGATGGTGCCCCTCGACAATTTCATCCACCGCGGAGAAGAGTGCGATCGGCGTGTAAATCGGCTCCGCGAATAGCGCGAAGAGAGGATAGCACCCCGTTGGGTATTTGGGGGCAAACTTGGCGTGCACAAGGTAGTGCTCGACTTCAAATTCGCGCGTTTCCCCGGTGGAACGGTTAAGCAGGCTTATTGTTGAAATCCGCTGCGGTCGGCCGAATTCCTCGTAAACAAGTTCTCGAGTTCCCGGCGCGCCCGCCCGGATACCTGCTCCGGATATCATCAGGCTGCAGCCGGGCAACGTGGTGATCACGACTGCAAGAAACGTGCATCCGACGACCCGTTTGAGCATTCTGCAGGAACTCCTGATCGCAGCGGCTTCCGGCTATCCTGGCGTCGGTGCACACCCGCCGGGCTGCGGCATCAAGGGAATCGCTGCGGCATCGGGCGATCGTATGAATCCCTGCGAAACAGGTCAACGCGTGTTCGCGATAACGAACCGCGGTTACAGGACACGAGTTACATGGGGCGCAGCCGTTGGGTAAACGTCAATAGACGAAGAATCGGTAAGCGCTCGGCGTAGCCATACCCTGCGCTCGGTTTCTCGCGGGACAGGGCGCGAGGGCGCGGGCTGTTCACCGCAGCTCTCCTCATCTCCTCGAGTGCGCGCGATATTCGCGCCGGCCGTTAACCAACCGCCCAAAAGTTCGAGAACTGTTTGTTACCTCCGAATCTCCATTCGGGACTCGAAATCCGTAACTCCTTTGGGGCGCTACAGTACAAACGAGGGGGTACGCGCGAGTCGTCACGAAAACCGTTTGGAACGGGGAGGTGATGAGTTGTTCGCGGCAGAGTGGGATTTGCTGCTGTGCGCGGCGGGATCGTTGTCGGCGGTAATCTGCGAAACTGCACGGCGGCGACGACGGTATGAGGTTGTTATTGGGGGTTTGGTTCTAATGCTCTTAGCTTGTCCGGGGTCCTTTCCCACCGACAT
>CAZWGW010001142.1:0-593 GCA_964633565.1 uncultured Planctomycetaceae bacterium | reverse complement strand
AAAATGGGCTGCGTCACGCGCTTTCACGATGAGGCGTAGCGTCACAGCTCACACGAACAACGAATTTCGTGCGGCCTCGGTGATGGCCACCACAGCGGGGTGCTTTAGTCGCCGTTCAACGGAGATGGCATAGAAGCGTTCGCGAAGCGCTGGGTCCCGCCCGACGAGGCGGACGCGATGCGTTCGTTTGATTGTTTCCTCCACGACAGTCGGGATCGCGAAGATGCCCAAACCTGCCGAACCAAAGACCTTGAGCACCGAACTGTCAGCAAACTCGCCGCGAATCAGCGGCTGGATACCCTCGGCTTCAAACCACTGCTCCAGTAGCCGGCGCAGGGCGGAATCCTTTCCAGGCAGCAGGAAGGGGGCCCCATCGAGCGAACCGGGAAAGCCATCGCCGTGGGTCTGTGCCAGCTTGGCGGTCCCCATGAACGACACGCCGCACTCTCCCAGCAGATGATTGAAGGCACGGACCTTGACCAGGGGGCTAGCCGGAACATCAGAGAGCACGACGTCCAGCGCATTGATCGCCAGTTGAGCGAGCACGTAATCGGGTTGGCCCACGTCGTAGATGATCTGAACTGGCTCAGGCA
>CAZWGW010001141.1:0-1998 GCA_964633565.1 uncultured Planctomycetaceae bacterium | reverse complement strand
TGCGGCGGTCGCCATAGCCGGGGGCCTTCACTGCACAGGCTCGGATGATCCCCCGCAGCTTGTTAACCACCAGCGTGGCGAGCGCCTCACCCTCGACGTCCTCGGCGATAATCAGCAGCGGTTTGCCCGCCTTCGACGCCTGCTCCAGCACCGGCACCAGGGCGCGGGCGTTGGAGATCTTCTCCTCGTGGATCAGGATGTAGCAGTTCTCCAGCACGCACTCCTGATCGTCTTCGTTCGTGACGAAGTGCGGCGAGAGATAACCGCGCTCGAACTGCATCCCCTCGACCAGCTCGACCTCGGTCTGCATCTGCCGGCCTTCCTCGACGCTGATCACGCCGTCCTTGCCGACCCGCAGGAGCGCGTCCGCCAGGATCTTGCCGATTTCCCTGTCGTTGTTGCCGGCGATCGTCGCGACCGTCTCAATCGCCTTGCGGTCGTCCGCCTTGACCGGCTTGGCCAGCTTCTTGAGTTCCTCCGTGACCTTGTCGACTGCTTTCTGGGCGCCGCGGGAGAGGGCCATCGGGTCGGACCCGGCCGCAATGTACTTGAGGCTTTCACGGAACAGCGCCTCGGCGAGCACCGTCGCCGTCGTGGTGCCGTCGCCCGCCACGTCGCTCGTCTTCGACGCGGCTTCCTTGACCAACTGCACGCCGCAGTTCTGGAACTTGTCTTCCAGCTCGATGTCCTCGGCGACCGTCACGCCGTCCTTGGTAATCTTGGGGGAGCCCCAGCCCTTGTCCAGGACGGCATTGCGCCCCCGGGGGCCGAGCGTGCTCGCCACGGCGCGGGACAACTTCGAGACCCCCTCCAGCAACTGCTTGCGGGCGTCCTCGTCAAAGCTCAACATCTTTGCCACGGCAAATCCTCGTGCTGCAAGGTTCGTGGAATGCGGTACCGATCTTCACGCCGGCAATCCAACGGTTGCCGGCACGTCGCAATGACAAAGCGACCTCGGCAGCCCTGCGAGATGGATTCCAAGCGTGGGCTCTCCGCAAAGCAATGCGTATGCCCAACTGTCGTGTTCGGCTGTAACTGCAATCCAGCGTGCAACTTGCAGGTTGCTTTTGAAACGCGATTCAACTCGCGAATCTGCCATCTTGGCAGGACGCCGCGGCCGATCCTCGCAGCGACTGTCAAACTGGTGCCGTCAGTGATCGTGCCGGTCCATGAACTGCCGGACGTGTGCCAGCACGGCGTCGGGCGCGTCCTCGAACACGAAATGAGACGCCTGCTCCAGCCGCTGCACCTCGGCCTGCGGAAAACGCCGCACCCACTCGTCGAGAAACGCCGGTGTGAAGCACCAGTCCCGCATCCCCCATAAGAACAGAATCGGACAGCCGGCGAATTGCGCCAGGCCCTCTTCGATGCTCGTCAACGTCGGGTAGCTCGGATGCGTGGGCCGCAGCGGGATGTCCTGGACGAACCGCAGCACCGCAATCCGGTTCGCCCAGGAATTGTACGGTGCCAGATAACCCCGCCTGGCAGCGCGCGACAACCGCCGTCGATCGCTCACCGCCATCCACAACGCCGCGCGCGAAAACAGATTCAGCCCGCGAACCCCCCATGGTCCCAGCACGGGGATGCGGCAGAGGGCAATTCGTAAGGGAATCCGCCTCGAACGGTACGCCGCAGTGTTCATCAACACGAACCGGCGGAAGCGGTGTGGCTGCCGCACAGCGGCCCCCAAGCCGATGCAGCCCCCCCAGTCGTGTCCGACGAGGGTGATGTCGCGCAGGTCCAGCGCTTCGATGAACTGCGCGAGGTTATTGACGTGCTGCGCGAGCGTGTAGGCATAGTGCTGCGGCTTGTCCGACAGACCACAGCCGATGTGGTCTACCGCGACACAGCGCCGCGCATCGGAGAGTCCCCGAATCAGGTTCCGCCACGCAAAGGACCAGGTCGGGTTGCCGTGGACGAAGAGCAGCGGACCGCCAGGCTGCGTGAGTGACGCGAGGGGGCCTTCGTCAAGGTAATGGTAGCGCCGTCCGTCGAGGT
>CAZWGW010001140.1:0-2002 GCA_964633565.1 uncultured Planctomycetaceae bacterium | reverse complement strand
CTGTTTGACCAGGAGCGCGCGATGGCCGAAAGGCTCCGCCTGGACGTCGCTCCCAACGCGACAATCTGCGAGGACCTGCCGTCCCTCCTGCAGCTTCCCGATCTCGACGCCGCCGTCATCTCTACCCCCACGACGTCACATTACGACCAGACGCTCGCCTGTCGCGCTCGCAATCTGCATGTCTTGTGCGAGAAGCCGCTTGCTGAGTCGCGCGAACGGATCGCTGCGCTGATCGAGGAATCGCGCCGCCCTGGCCCGCTCTGCATGCTGGCCTACCAGCGGAGGTTCTGGTCCACGTTCCGCACGCTGCGCCGCGAAGTGCAGTCCGGGCGCTGGGGTCCGGTCCGCGCGGTGACGTCACACAACGTCGAGCACTGGCAGCCGAAGATCGCCGGCACCTGGCGCGACGATCCGACGATCAACCTCGGCGGCTTCGTCGGCGACGCCGGCAGCCACAAGCTCGACGCGGTCTTCTACGTTACCGGGCTCGCACCGCGTGAGGTCTTCGCCCGGAGTTGGAATTGCGGCAGCCGGGTGCCGATCGTCAGCTCGGTCTCCGCCGTGCTGGAGGGGGACGTGCCGCTGTGCATGGACTTCATCGGGCACGCGCAGTATCTGGGGGAAGATCTGCACGTGCATTGTGCGGAGGCCGACCTGATGGTCCGCGATCGACGTGTGTGGATCGCCCGCGGCAATCGGGTGGAGCCACTGGAAAACGCCGAGCCGGAGTCGAACCCGGACCGGGGGTTTCTCGACCTGCTGGACGGCGTGGCGACGAATCTCGCGCCATTTGAGTGCGCACGCCCGGTGTATGAGACGACGATGGCAATCCTGGACTCGAGCCGGACGGGTCGTTCCATGCGCGTTGCGGAATCGGGCAGTCATTGACTACGTACGCCCGGTCGACGCGCGTCCCGGCGATACGCGACTCAACGGAGCCGCGAACGTTACGCGGTCGGCAGCCATTCCAGCAACCGCTCGCGGATCTCGTCGCGCACGCGGCGGAACTCGTCCAGCGTCTGCTCTTCGTCGCCGACAAACGCAGCCGGGTCGTCAAACGGCCAGTGGTGCCGCTGCTGCATCATGGGCCAGATCGACGGACAACTCGCATTCGCGCCGTCGCAGACGATGATCAGGTGCTGAATCGCCAGCCGCCCGAGATATTGCTCCAGCGACTTCGGCCGCTGCTTCGAGATATCGATGCCGAATTCGTCCATGACGCGCACGGCCAGCGGATGGACTGCATCTTTGGGAGCCGTGCCGGCGCTGTACACGTTGAAGCGGTCGCCGGCGAAGTGCCGCAGCAGCCCCTCAGCCATCTGGCTGCGGCAGGAGTTCCCGGTGCAGAGGATCAGGACGTTTGCTTTCGGCTGCATGTCACCTGACGTCCAGTTCCGCGACCTGCTGCCCGGACGCCAGATCGAATACGAGGATGACGGACTCCTCGACCGAGCCGACGGCCGCCTGTTTGCCGTCATGGGTGACCGCCACGGCGTCGAGCGTCGGCAAATCGATCGTGACCGCCTGGGACTTGCCGGTCGAAAGGTCGAAGACCTCGAGCGAGCCGGCGCGTGCGGCAAGCAGCCGGACGGAATCGAGAAACATGAGGTACGACACGGTGCCGCCGCCGGCCTCTCCAATCTTCTCCGGTGGCTTGTCCCCTTCGACTTCGGCGAGCAGGATCGTGCCGGTTGCCGTGCCGATCGCCAGCCGCGTCTTCGCCGGATCGAAGGCGAGCGCCTGAACGGCACGCTTGTCCGGCATCTGCAATTCCCGGACCACGGCCTGTTCGACGACGTCGGTGACGAACACCTGTCCCTGCATGGTGCCGATGGCGCACCGCCGGCCGTCGCCGTCGACGGCAAAGGCGGTGGTGTCCGGGCGATCGAACTGCAGGCGCGCGTCGATTTTTCCCGACTCCAGGTTCCAGACGATGATCCGGCCGTCGGTCGACTGCGTGGCAGCCCGCGTCGCCAGCAGGTTGACCGCCAGCGCCTTAATG
>CAZWGW010001139.1:0-2009 GCA_964633565.1 uncultured Planctomycetaceae bacterium | reverse complement strand
CTGGGCTGCGCCGTGTGTCACGACCCCAAGTACGACCCGATCACGCAGAAGGAGTTCTACCAGCTCTTCGCGTTCTACAACGCATCGGCCGATGCGGCGATGGACGGCAACGCCCTGGCCCCTGCGCCGACCGTCAAGGTGCCGTCGCCACAGGACACGGCGCGCCTCGCCGAGATCGATGCGCAGCTCGCCGGCGTGCGGCAGAAGATCACGGACGCACTCGCGCAAGTCACCTACACCGAGCCGCCCGCCGATCCGAATCAGCCGGCGACAACCGAGCCGAGCGAATACGTGTGGATCGAGGACGCGGCCCCCGCGACGGCGCAGCTCCAGGGGAACTCGGCGTGGGAGTTCGTCAGCCAGCCCGATCACCCCGTCTTCAGCGGCGAGAAGTCGACCCGCCGCGAGGGGAACGGCATCACGCAGCATTTCTTCACCGGGGCCGGGCCGGGACTCAAGATCGGCGAAGGTGACAAGCTGTTTGCGTACGTGTACCTCGATCCGGCCAATCCGCCCAAGACGGTGATGCTGCAGTTCAATGACGGTTCGTGGGAACACCGCGCGTTCTGGGGTGAGGACCTGATCACGTTCGGCGCGGGAGACGCCGACAACCACCGGCCGATGGGCCCGCGCCCGGAACCGGGCCAATGGGTGCGGCTCGAAGTCGATGCGGCCCGCGTCGGACTCGCACCGGGGGCGGTGCTCAACGGCTGGGCCTTCACACAGTTCGACGGCCTGTGCTACTGGGACCATGCCGGCATCGTAACCCGCACGCCGCAGGACGGGCAGTCGTTTGAATCGCAACTCGCATGGGAGGCTTACGACCAGACGCAGTCGCAGTCTCAGGTCCCGGGTCACATTCGCGAAGCGATCAAGGTCGCCGCCGACCAGCGGACCGACGACCAGACGAAACAGATCCGGGACTACTTCCTGGAATACGTCTGCGGTCAGACGCGGCCGATGTTCGACCCGCTGCACGCGGAAAGCGACGCGCTCAACAAACAGCGCGGCGAGGTCGACGCGGCGATTCCGGTCACGCTGGTGATGGCCGATCTGCCGACGCCGCGCGAGACGCACGTGCTGATCCGGGGGGAGTACGACAAGCCCGCCGACAAGGTCGAAGCCGGCACGCCAGCCGTGTTCCCGCCGCTGCCGGAGGGAGCGCCGCGAAACCGGCTGGGCCTCGCGCAGTGGCTCGTCAGCCGCGATCACCCGCTGACGGCGCGCGTCACGGTGAACCGATTGTGGCAGCAGTTCTTCGGCCGCGGCCTCGTCAAAACGGCGGAAGACTTCGGCGCACAGGGAGAATGGCCGACGCACCCCGAATTGCTCGACTGGCTGGCCGTCGAGTTCATGGAGAGCGGCTGGGACGTGAAAGGGTTGATGAAGCTGATCATGCTGTCCAACACGTACCGGCAGTCGTCGCAGTTCACACCCGAACTGCTGGCGCGCGACCCGGAAAACATCCTGCTGGCGCGCGGGCCGCGGTTCCGGCTCGACGCCGAGACCGTCCGCGACGGGGCGCTGTACACGAGCGGCCTGCTGGTTGAGAAAGTCGGCGGCCGAAGCGTGAAGACGTATCAACCGGAAGGGATCTGGGAGGCGGTGGCGTTCGTCGGCAGCAACACGCGCGAATACCAGCGGGACAACGGCGAGGCGCTGTACCGCCGGAGCATGTACACGTTCTGGAAGCGGACGTCGCCGCCGCCGTCTCTGATGGCGTTCGATGCGCCGTCGCGCGAGAACTGCATCGCCCGCCGCGCGCGGACGAATACTCCACTGCAGGCGCTGGTGCTGATGAACGACGTGCAGTACGTCGAGGCCGCGCGCGGCATGGCCCGGCGGATGATGTCCGAAGGGGGGGCCGCGCCGGCCGACCGGCTGCGGTACGGGTTCCGTCTGGCGGTGGCGCGGCAGCCGGGAAACCGCGAGTTGGCCGTGCTCACGCGGCAGCTTGAAGAGCAGCAGGCGCACTTTGCGGCGCACCCGGAGGAAGCGGGCAAGCTGCT
>CAZWGW010001138.1:0-2016 GCA_964633565.1 uncultured Planctomycetaceae bacterium | reverse complement strand
CGTCGTCTTCTTCCGGCCGCCGTACGTCGGCCACAAGGGCTGGTACGGGATCCGCATCGACCGGAAGCCCGACTGGAACGTCGTCGCGGGTCTCGTCGCCGACGCATACCGCTTCGTGGCGCCGGCGCACCTGGTGGTGTATCTGATGTGGCTGTTCCTGCTGCAGCGCAAACACCCCCGGCATTACTGGATGCTGTTCGGTCTGTGCGTGCTGCAGGTGGCGGTGGCGTCGCTGCTGACGAACGATGCGTGGTTCGGTCTGGCGCTGATTGTGTTTGCCGCGCTGGGACTGTGGACGCTGGGCGTGTTCACGCTGTATCGGGCGGCAAGGCAGGTCGAAGCGGACGAATTCACCCCGCCGGCGGGGGCGCCGTCCGGGGACGCCCGCGGACCAGTGCCGGCGGTCGGAAGCATGGTCCGGAATGCCGTCCACCTGGACCCGGGCGACCGATTGATCGGTGCGCACTTTGCCGGCGGGGCGCTGGTGATGGTGGTGCTGTCACTGGCGGCGTCAGGCCTCTTTTTTCTGTTCATTCCACGGGTCTGGATCACCGGGTTCCGGATGTTCGACGACAGCCCGATTGCCGGGTCGCGTCCCCTGACGGGATTCACGGAGCAGGTGACGCTGGGGGACCTGGGGGAGATCCTGGAAAGCAACGACCTGGTCCTGCAGATCGAGTTATTCGACGGCGAAACGGACAGCGCGGTTCCGGAGGACCGATACGACGACGAACTGGGGGCCGATCCGCTGTTTCGGGGGAACGCGCTGGAGATCTACGAGAACGGCCGGTGGAACCAGAATCGCCGGCGGAGGTGGCGCGGCGTCGCGGCGTCGGCGCCGGGCAACGTCGATCTACGCCAGAGGATTCGACTCGAGCCGATCGGAACACCGACGGTCTTCGTCGCGGGACAGGTGTTGACCTGCATTTCCGACGATCGCCGGGAGCACATCGAGCGAGCGTCGGAATCGCAGGTGTTCCGCCGGGTCGAACAGGAGCACACCGATCTCTCACGACCATTTCAATACGAGGCCGTCTCGACGGTCGATCCACCCCCGGCGCGGCAACTCAACGTCCAGACTGATCCCTATCTCCAACTGTGTCGTTTACTGCCGCAGGGAGTGGAGCGGGCGGTGCAGGCGGCGCGCGATCAACTCATGTCGTCCGGAGCCGAAGCTCCACAGTCCGGCGCGGAGGCCGCCGCGCGGCTGGAACGCTGGCTCCGGGACTCCGGAGAGTTTCGCTACTCACTGAATCTGTCGGTGCAGGACCCGAACGTCGACCCGCTCGAGGACTTTCTGTTCAATCGCCGGGAAGGGCACTGCGAGTACTTCGCCTCGGCCCTGGCCGTCATGCTGCGCGGCGTGGGGATCCCGTCGCGCGTGATCAGCGGCTTCAAGGGGGGGCAGTTCAACAACAGCACCGGACGGCTCGAGGTCCGGCAGCTCCACGCTCACGCGTGGGTCGAAGCGTACGTCGAGGGGGGATGGATGTCACTCGATCCGACGCCGCCCGCACGCGAGGACCGCGTCGCCCAGCTCCAGGCAGAAACGGGCAGCCTCTGGTCGCGCTGGCGGGAACGCTGGACGGGGCTCTGGAACAGCGGCATCCGCCTGTCGCGCGCCGATCAGGAGCAACTCGTCTATCAACCCCTGCAGGCGACGTTGACGGATGTGTGGGAGTCGTTGCGGGACGCGCGAGGCACGTCCGGAGGCCTGGTCAACTTCGTGCGGACGCTGGCAGAGTCCCCCGAGCGCTGGTTCAGTTGGCGCGGCGGAGTGGCAGTCTTCGTGCTGTTGGCGCTCGGGGCCGTCGTGTGGCGCGTCGGGCGGAAGATCTGGTCGGCCGTTCGCCGGATGCAGGGCGCAACGGTCGAGGCACGCCGGGGCGGAGGCACAATCGACTTCTATGAACGATTCCGCAGGATCATGGCACGAACCGGCCTGGAACGCCCCGTAACGGAGACCCAGCGCGAGTTCGCCGGCCACATCAGGCAATCCCTGGGGCAGCGTCTGCA
>CAZWGW010001137.1:0-2025 GCA_964633565.1 uncultured Planctomycetaceae bacterium | reverse complement strand
CGGCCGAGATGCGCTCACCCGAATACGACCCGCTGCATCGAAACGAGTTTCGGGAGCACTACGTGCTGCCTGGCCCTGAGACGCCCCCTTCGTCAGGGGGCACTGGGGGCGGAGCGGCCGACACTGCATCGCAACCGGACGGGAACACAGATGGCGTCATAGTTCCCGCCGGGCCGACGAGTCCCCCAGCCGGCGTCGGAGTGCCTGCAGCCGAAACCCCGCATGCACTGAACGCGCCAGGCGCCATCCGACAAATGAACTTCGACGACGTGCGTCCTGCCCGCGACACGCAATCGCACCGCCAGTCTGCAAAGACCACGAAGGGAGCGGCGCCCCCAGAGGCGCGCGCAGGCTCGGATAACCGTGCGACAAGAAAATGGTTCAACTGGCCGTTCCGCCGTGAGCGATAATCCGCGCGCAGATACCGGCGGAATAGCGCGCCGCCACCACACCGTCCACGATAGAGGCGTCCGCTGTGGAGCAAACGATTCAACTTCGCACTCACGCCAGCGACGATTGATCCGCGAGGAGCGTTCTCAATATCATTACGTCACGCCATCCAATTTCAGGAGCGGGCCATGCCGTGCGTCACATCGAAGGCCGAAGTTCACACAAAGATCATTGAGGTACTGCGCGAGGGGCGGGCCGTCCGCGACAATTGCAGTGGCACGTCACCGGGCCGTTCGATGGCTGAAGCTCTTTTACGATCGGGAGTCCGTCGCAAATTTCTCGAAAAGTGCGGCAGTCTCACTCCGAGCGATGACGTCGCGCTCAGCCTTTGGATATCGGAATTGTTGATCGAGTCGGAGACGTGTCGGCTCGAATACTTTCGCCACCGGCAGGGGGGAATGTTTGTTTCCATGGTCGCGCTGATTCGCGGCAGAGTGACGTGAAGCACGACGACGATACGGATTCTGTGACTCGCGTCGCACGTCCTCACTCGGGCGGGTTTGTTACTCCGGCGATTGCAGCTGTATCTTGAGCTCCTGGTCGACAAGCTCAAGGGAGTCCGTCACCGAGAACTCCAGCAGAATCGTCGCGGAAATGGAAATGATGCGTGCACCGTCCGCACGGCGCGCGTACTGGTGAATCCACCGGTGTAGTTCCAGCATAAGTGGCTCCGGAGCTGCAGTGACCGCCCCCGGCGCAGGCGCGGTAGTCAGCGGCACCTCGATCTTGCGCCCGGCATCGAAGGTGCGTTCGTTGTTTTCACGAATGACTCCAGTTGGACCTGGCGCGTCTCCCTCAAGAGTGGAAGTCAGTTTGAGCGCTACCCTCGCCGGTTTGACCTTCAGCTCGGAATACCAGGGTGCCAAGTGCGTGGTTTCCCAAATATGAATCACGCTTGGTGAGTGGCTCGCTGGATGATTGATCGTCAGCGGAGCAGTTGGATCAGCTGGGTATTTGACTTCGACATCTGTGTTGTTAGTGTCGCTGCCGCTGACAACGAGCTTACACGCGAACGGGGCCGCAGCGGGGGCAGGTTGGAACGTAGTCGCCGCGGCCAGAGCGGCAGGTGCCGACGCGAACGACACACTGCCGAGCGACGCCGGATCGGCGAACACCGGTTCGTCGTTGTACGGCGGCTCCTGGAACGAGATAAAGTAGTTTCCGCTGCGCATTGGCAGCGGCCCCGTACCATACCGGTAAAGAGCGGCGTCCGAACCGGCCATTACGGTCTCCGGCAAAGTACTTCGTTCATCATCCTCACCGAAAGTGGCCACAACCGTGTAGAAGCGACTTTCAGTGCCACGTGAATACGGCAGGTGAAACTTTCGCACGAGCCCATGCTCCGGCATTAATTCGTTGTTGATCCAGATCCTGGCATGTCCGGGGCAGTTGACGACCAGCGTCGCGGTTCCGGACACGTCGGCCGGAGCTGAAGCGGGCGCCGGGCCGTCCTTCGGTGGCATTGGAGGTGGTGGAGGCTCGCTCATGGGCGGAATGGGAGTCGGTTCACTAAGAGATGGTCCCACGGCGCCTGTGGTGCTGCGCTGTTTGTCTTTGGCGGCGCCTGACGCGTTC
>CAZWGW010001136.1:0-2039 GCA_964633565.1 uncultured Planctomycetaceae bacterium | reverse complement strand
CGGTTCAAGATCGACGTCAACTGGGGATTCCTGACGTTGATCGACGTCAACGATCCCGACGTCTTTGACGACGATTTCGGGGTCATGCTCTCCGTCGACATTTCCAATCTGCTGAAGCAATCACGCGAACATGAGTTCGGCGGTGTGTTGAGCCATGAGCCGTTGATCCCGACGATTATCGGAGAACTGGCGCCCGCGCCGTGATGAGCCTGGCGTGATGCCGATTCCCGGGGAGGGTGCGGCAATGCCGATGCCCCGTGCCACGTCACTGCTGGCGAAGGGCGCCCTGGTGCTGAGTGCCGTTGCGGCCGGGGCGGTCGTCGTCGTGCGGCTGGAGCGGGACCGGCCGCGGATGCTGCTGGAGCAGGGGGGCGCCCGCATCGGCGAGCACGCCGACGGCACGCCGTGGATGTTGAGTTTTCCTGAGGGAGCGGCGCGCGACGAAGACCTGCGTCAGTCCGCACGTCTCGGCACACTGCACCGGATCTCGTTGCGCGGCGGCACGATTGGACCGGACGGACTGCGGGCATTGCGGTCCCTGCAGGAACTGCGCGCGCTCGACCTCGGTCGTTGCACGGGCACTGCGGAATGTCTGCCGGCGCTGGGACAACTGGCCTCGCTGCGGGAGTTGTGGCTGCAGGAATGTGCGTGGGTGACGGACGAGGGAGTTCGACACCTGCAGTCGCTTCCCGCGCTCGAAATCCTTGACCTTTCAGGCACGGCCGTGAGCGACGCCGGTCTTGTGTCGCTGCTGGCGTTGCCGCGACTCGAATGCCTGAATCTGTGCGACTGCGCCGCCGTGACGGACGACGGCCTTCTGCGACTGTCCGCGATGCCGACGCTGCGTACGGTGTTGTGCAGCGGCGCCCGGATCTCCCGTCCCGGTGCGCGCGCGTTCCTGCGTGCCCGGCCGGATGCAGACCTGCGGTCCGACTCGCTCGACGTGACCGATCTCCAGCCCCTCGTCGACGCCGGCGCCCGCATCATGCTGGACTCCCGGTACGAGATCGTCTCGATCGAATGGGACGCATACGGGGGACGCGGTCGAGTCGATCTGCCGTGGACGTCCGTGACGGCGCCAATCCAGGCGATTGGTCCGGTTCGTTCGACGACAACGCCGGTGCGGGACGCCGTTGCGGTGACCCCCGCGGCCGTCGCGGTCCTGGCGGACTGTCGCAAGCTGCAGACGCTGAGCGTCCATGACGTGGCGATTTCCGATGCCGCGCTGGCCGCGCTGGAGGAAGGTTCATCGCTGCGCTGGCTGGAACTGGACAACTGTGTAATCCGGGGCGAAGGGCTGCGGCACCTGCATGCGCATCGGGACCTGCGGAGCATGCAGGTTCGATCACCCGTTCTGACGAACGAGGCGTTCCGCCAATTCGGACAATTGACGTGGCTCGAATCCCTCGAGATCGAGTGCCCCCTGACAGGCACTGAGACAGGGTCGACGGGCGATAGCGATGTCACTGATGACGGCCTGCGACATCTGCAGGGGCTGTCCCAACTTCGGATCTTGAGCCTGATCGGGCTTCCGTTGACCGGTGCCGGGCTGGAACATCTGCAAGCGATTCCGGCACTCGACCGATTAACGTTGCACCTGGAGCGGTGGGACCCGGATTCACTGCGGTATGTGGCGCGAATGCCGCGGCTGCAAACGCTGACAGTAACCGGTCCGGTCGCCAGCAACGGCATCGGCCATCTGTCGTCTTCAGCCACGCTCTCCTGGCTCGAACTGGATCATACGGACCTCGATGACGACGCTGCGCGCGCCGTGGCGGCGCTGCCGTCACTGACGACGCTGCACCTGAGTCATGGACGAGTGTCCGCGGAAGCGATCCAGTCGCTGGCGGGGTCTCGCACGCTGGGCTACCTCGGACTGCAGGCGGGAGCGTCTCCGGATACTGCGATCGAGGAACTCCGGCGCACCCGGCCGCAGTTGAAGATCGCCATCTCCTCCCCGCCGTGAGAGGTTGAGTCGCGCGATGGGAGCCGCCCGGCGGCGTCCCCGTTCACTCGAGGCTCTCGAAGCCGATCTGCAC
>CAZWGW010001135.1:0-2040 GCA_964633565.1 uncultured Planctomycetaceae bacterium | reverse complement strand
GGCAGATCTGCGACCAGGCCGGCACGAGCGATAAGATCCGCGAAGCGCTGCAGGGGGGTGGGTGAGCCGCGGAGATAGCGTACGACAGAAGCCCGGTCTTTTGGAGAGGCCGGGCTTCTTTTATTTGTGAGTGCCCTGAATTCGTGGGAAGTCTCGTCAGCCCCACGAATTCAGGGCACTCACGAAATGAGTCAGGGGTCTGGTTCTGTCGATCGGCATCCGCGAGCGATATACTGGCTCCTCTGTCCTGATCGACCAGTGTGACCGATGCGGCGCACTCGCGATGCCCGAACCAATCCGCACGCGCTGTCCCAAGTGTCAGGCGACGTTCACGCTCAAAAGCGCCGGCGCCGTCGGGAAGACCGTGCCATGCCCCAAATGCAAGACGCCGTTCGTCGTGCGGACGATCAAGGACCAGCCGACCGGGACCGACGCCGTCGATGAGTTCGGTTCACTGGACGAGGATGGTGCATCAGGCGAGGAATTGAAGGCTGCCGCGCCACCGCCAGTTGTGGGGCGCAGCAAGTCGAAGTCGGCCCGCCGCCGCGCGAGGGCCGAATCCGAACGCGAGCAGACACGCCGCGCCCGGTCCCCGTTCCTGAGCGTGCTCTCCGTGCTGATCTGGATCAACGCCCACATCGCGGTCGCCGTCTGCATCGTCGACAACGCGATCGATTTCGTCTGGCTCCTCGCACACTGGAACGAGGTGTATCAGCAGTCCGGCCTGGGCCGGATTGCCGTGCGGCAGTTGGGGCGGCCGCTGTTTGTGATTTTCACGGCCGGCCTGATCTGGTTTCAGGGGGTGCTGTTCCGCGACATCATGGCCCGCGGGGCGGTGGTGCTGTTCGGCGGCGCGTACCTGCTGCTGTTCGGCGCGGTGGCGTTCGTCGTGGGAATGCTGGCGAAAAGCATCTACGACCGGCCGATCTACGCAATCCAGTGGAGCGTGATCTACCTTGGAGCGTCGCTCCTGGCCTACGCGGCGTGGGGCTACGCGCCGGAGACATCGCTGCAGCGCGCCGAGCGGCTTACGTCGCAGGGGCGGTACCGCGAAGCGCTGACGGCCGTGGAGAAGGCGATGCAGGAGGACCCGGACGACCGGGAGGCGCTGGAGTTGCACCGGTCGCTGCGGGAGATGATCCGGTATGGGTGAGTGCACCACAGCATGGAGAGATCGATGACGGCCAATTCCGTCTCTCTTGTCACATGGGAATCGTGTGTCGCGGCGCTGGTCCTGGGACCGGGATGCGACACGTCCGCGAAGCCGCTGGGAGGTCCGATCGCGGTTGTCGAAGGAGATGTTCCGACGCACGGTTTTCTGGGGGTCGGATTCTCCAGGGAGGCATCGGAGCCATTGCTGCTGGAAGAGGTGTTTGCCGGGAGTCCGGCGGCGACGGCCGGCGTCATGGTCGGGGACAAGATTGTCACATTGAACGGCAAGGTGGTGTCGAACCGCGCGGAGTTGGGGCAGGAACTCGCGGCAACGCAACCGGGAGACGTCGTCAAACTCGAGTTGGAGCGGGGCGGGCAGCGCGTGACACTGGATGTACGGCTGCTGAGCTTCGCAGATACCGTGGCGCTGCAGACAGCTGCGCAACGAAATAGCAAGTGAACGGCATCGGGAGCGGCCATGCAGCGCCGGATTGTGAACCGACACTGGCTGTGGTTGCTGGTGATTCTGCTTTGGCCAACTCCAACGGCCGCGCAGCCCCTGTTCGAGACCGAGCACGACTGGCGGATCAACATCGGCGGGCACGCCTACGGGCTGCGGCAGGTCGTCCAGCAGCCTGGCGAATTCCGACAGACGATGATTGAACTCGGTCCCTGGGTGTTCCACACCCGACTGCGTGCCGCGGAGGTCGCGGCTATCGCGCTCGGGCCGCTGGTGCTGGTGGTCGCGGTCACCATGTCGCGCTGGCGGCGGAAGGGCCGGGGAGCGCCGCCACGTGATCAATCCGCGAAATCAGGCTGAATACGTCTACACCGCCTGCTACAATCGAGCGCACGAAGTAACGCGCACCAGCTTCATTCCGGCACTTC
>CAZWGW010001134.1:0-2042 GCA_964633565.1 uncultured Planctomycetaceae bacterium | reverse complement strand
CCTGCGCCCAGTTCCCGTCGGAGGGTGCAGATGGCCTCGATGGCCTGCTCACCCATACATCTAGCGCACCGCGTCCAGTGTCGAATTCGTCCGTTCGGACCTGTCATCGGGGCCAAGCGTGCCGAATCTGTCCCGCGGCTCGTTGACACTGGATCGATCGCGACCGCTCCGCAGCTCTTCGACCAGCGCCCCGGTTCCGCTCTGCTAGTTATGGGCAGACACGGGGGCAGAAGATGAATTCGTAAGGAACTCACCGGGACGCGAGAAGCACGCCGGTGAGCGGTACGATTTCATGGGATTGTTGACTTGGATTCTCATCGGCCTTGTGGCCGGATTCGCTGCGCAGTTCGCTCTTGGGGGCGGGAACGGCGTGGGCATGCGCGGCATTGTGCTGACCACTCTGCTTGGCATCGGAGGCGCCCTGTTGGGCGGCTTCGTCAGCGTCGCCCTCGGTTATGGTGACGTCACCGGCTTCAACGTCCGCAGCCTCGTTATCGCGTTCTTAGGCGCGCTCGTCGTGATCGTGGTCTTCCGGGCACTCTCTTCACGCGGAAGCCGTCGCGGACTCATTTGACGGAGCGCATCGTCCCGAGGTCCGGGCATGAAAGAAAAGAACGACCATGCTGAGCAATGGCAGTATCGGAATCAGCCTCTTCCTGGTGGCGGTCGGCGCGATCCTCGCGTGGGCGGTCAACACCAGTGTGTCGGGCCTCGACATCAAAGTCGTTGGCGCCATCCTGATGGGAGTGGGTGCGATTGGCCTCATGCTCTCAGTCTTGTTCTGGGCAAGCTTTGCACCGTTCGCCCGCGGCGAACGTCACGACGGCGCCTGAAGGCAAAGTTCCGGTTGCGGAGCGCGAGCGTCGGTTCCGCAACCTGCAGGGACCGGAGGGCCCCCCACGTGGGGGCCTTCTTGCTACCCACGGCATTCAACAAGCGATATCTTGGGGGAATCAGGTGCCCAACCTCTCAGACTGTCAATGGGGTTGTACGGTGGCGGACACAGCGCAGTCCGAGAATCTCCTGCTCGCAGCAGTCGATCCGGTTGAGTTCGAGTTCCTCCGCCCGCTCCTGGAGCCGTACTCCTTGCGGATGCGGGAGACCTTGCAAGAGGCCGGGGATCCAGCGGACTACGTCTACTTCCCCACGAGCGGAATCATCTCGCTCCTGACCGTGCTCGAAAACGGCATGATGATCGAATTCGCCACCGTTGGCCGGGAGGGGATGACGGGGACGCCGGTCATCCTCGGCCTGGAGGAGTCGAACATCGCCCTGGTCTCGCAGCTCCCGGGGACGTCGGTCCGGATGCGCGTCGAAGACTTCCTTACGGCGGCAGAGAAGCTGCCGGCGTTTGCCGATGTGCTGCGCGTCTATGGAGGTGTAATGTTTGCGTTCCTGGCGCAGTCGTCCGCGTGCAATCGAGCACATAACGTCGACGAACGCCTGGCGCGCTGGCTGCTGATGATCCACGACCAGGCAGGCGGGAACGACTTCCGAATAACTCAGGAGTTCCTGTCCCACATGTTAGGCGTCAGCCGGCCGAGCGTGGCCGCGTCCGCCGCCGTGTTGCACCGCGCAGGTCTGATTCGTTACCAGCGGGGCGACATGACCGTGACCGACCGTGCCGGTCTTGAGGCGGCCGCCTGTGAGTGTTACGCCGTCATTCGCGGCCAATTCGATCGCCTTCGAGCACTGCGGCACTACTGACGGCGGCGGTCCCGATTCAACACGGCTGCACCGCGCGCCCTGGACACTGAGCTTTCGGTTCTTGCCGAAGGAGGAATGTAGTGATACACCGGCGCCGTGGTTGATCTGCACTTCGCTGATACCGAACTGGCGGCGCTCTATGACCTGCTGCATCCGCCCGAGGTGCGAGACGACCTGGCGTTCTATCACCCAATGGTGATGGCCGCGGAGTCGGTCCTGGACGTGGGATGTGGGACGGGAGCGATGCTGCGGCGAGCGAGGGACGCGGGACACGCCGGACGGTTGTGTGGACTGGACCCGGCGGAGGGGATGCTGGCGCAGGCAGCGAGCAGAGC
>CAZWGW010001133.1:0-2055 GCA_964633565.1 uncultured Planctomycetaceae bacterium | reverse complement strand
TACCGGCCGCGCACGTGCGGGACCGGATTGTCGAAACACTATCGCGCGTCGTATAGTGGTGGATTGGGAATAGCGAACGATAACGGCCGGTATGCACACGAAATCGCAGGAAGAGCGGCTGTTCGAACTCTCTATCGACATGCTCTGTGTCGCGGGGTTCGACGGCTACTTCAAGTCGATCAATCCCGCATTCGAGAACGTGCTTGGATACTCCCGCGCCGAGTTGTTGTCGAAGCCGTTCGTCGATTTCGTCCACGACGAGGACAAGGAGGCGACCCGGGCGGAACTGGCCAAGCTTGCGGGTGGCGACATCACGTTGCACTTCGAGAACCGGTACCGGTGCCGGGACGGTACGTACCGCCGGCTGGCGTGGTCGGCATACCCGGATCCGGCCGCGGAGGTCGTGTACGCGGTCGCGCGCGACGTGACGGTGCAGAAGGCGGCGGAAGACAAGCTCAGCCATACGTATGCGCTGCTGGAGACGCTGCACCGCGCGCAGAGCCGGTTCATCGAGGGGGCGGACCGCTTCGACCTGTTCAACGGTCTGTTGAACGGCGTGCTCGAGATCACCAAAAGCGAGTACGGGTTCATCGGCGAGGTGCTGTACAGCGAGACCGGGCGGCCGCACCTGAAGATGCACGTCATCACGAACATGTCGTGGAGCGAGGAGACGCAGACGTTGTACGACCGGACGGCGGCCGGGGGCATGGAGTTCTACAACCTGGATACGCTGTTCGGCCGGGTGATCCTGGACGGCAAGCCGGTGATCTCGAACAATCCGCGGACAGATCCGCGGCGGGGGGGCACGCCGCCGGGCCATCCCGAGTTGCGCGCGTTCCTGGGACTGCCGTTCTTCAAAGGCAGCGAGCTGATTGGCGTCGTGGGCATTGCGAACCGCCCCGGCGGGTACGACATCGGACTGGTGCCGCTGTTGCAGCCGTTTTTATCGACGTGCGCGAACCTGGTGGAAGGGTTCCGCGATCGGCACCGCCGGGAACAGGCGGAGCGCACGCTGGATCGGATGGCGCGGCTGGACGACCTGACACAGTTGCCGAACCGGCGCGCGTTCCTCGAACGACTGGATCTGGAGATTCGCCGCGCGAAGCGGTACGAGACCCCGTTGTCGTTGCTGACGATCGACCTTGATCGGTTCAAGGGCGTCAACGACAAATACGGCCACGCGGTCGGCGACGATGTGCTGCGCGGCGTATCGGAGATCCTGCGGAGCGAGTGCCGCGGATCGGACTACCCCGGGCGCATCGGCGGCGAGGAGTTTGTGGTGTTCCTCACGGAGACGACCAAGGACCAGGCCGTGCTGGCCGCGCAACGCATCCGCGGGCGCGTGGCCGAGAAGCACTTTTTCAGTCTGGACAACCAGCGATTTCATGTGACGTGCTCGATCGGCGTCGCGGCGCTGACCGAGCACGTGCGCGATTCCGATCAGTTGCTGACCGTCGCTGACAAGAAACTTTACGAAGCCAAAGAGACGGGCCGCGACCGCGTGTGCTTCTAGGTCGCAATTCCGCCGATCTCCGCGCATACTGTCGCGCGCTGGAGCCAACCCCCGGAGACCTCTTCGCATGCGAACGGTAGGGCTGATGGTGATCCTGGCGCTGTCGACCGCAAGTGGCGCACAGGTGACCGACGCGGTGCTGTCTGCGGGTCATCGCGGCGATCCGTCCACGTGGCCGATCTACGGCGGCAGCTACCACCAGATGCGGTTCAGCGGCCTCGACCAGATCGACAAGGATAACGTCGCGACACTGCGGCCGGCGTGGGTGTTTCACACAGGCGAATATAACCCCGCGACGGGGTACCAGACGACGCCGGTCGTGTTCGGCGGCGCGATGTACGTGACGACGCCGCGCGTGGGGCGTGACCAATGGGTGATCAAGATCGACGCGCGCACGGGCATCGAGACCTGGCGGACGAAACTGCCCCAGGGGCCGGCGGTGTTCTGTTGCGGCGCGAACAACCGCGGCGCGACGTTGTACGGCGATAAGGTGTACGTCGCGACGATCGACGCGAGCCTCTACGCGCTGAACCAGAGCGACG
>CAZWGW010001132.1:0-2065 GCA_964633565.1 uncultured Planctomycetaceae bacterium | reverse complement strand
GGTCGCCGAGACCGAATACGATTCCTGCGCCTGTTCGCCGGTGGGCAAAGTCAAGCGGACCTCGCTGCCGTACGCCCCCGGCGGCACGGTCTATTGGACCACCAACACCTACGACGGCCTGGGCCGGACGGTGAGCGTGGCGCTGCCCGGTAGCCAGGGAACGACGACATACTCATACCAAGGCAACGCGACCCTGGTCACCGACCCGGCGGGGACGTGGAAGAAGTTCATCAACGATGCCTTCGTCCAAGTGATCGAGCCCGACCCGGGCGGCGGCGCGGACCTGAACACGTATTACACCTACGACCTGCTCAATCACCTGACGCAGGTGTCGATGCCGCGCGGCACGGTGACGCAGACGCGGACGTTCGTCTATGATTCGACGACGCAGCGGCTGATGAGCGCCACGCACCCGGAGAGCGGCGCGGTGACCTTCACCTACAACAACGACGGGACGGTGGCGACGAAGATCGACGCCAAGGGGCAGAAGGTCGGCTACGGTTATGACAGCCTCCAGCGGCCCGCGCAAATGACCGTGTATCCGAACGGGGTGACGGCCGATCCCTGCCAGGGGGTGACGACGTATTACGACACCAATCCGGACGATTCGGGCAAGCCGGTGCCCTTCACGCAGAACGCCGCCAACCGGGTGGCGCTGGTGGTTTGGGGCGGGTCGGCCTGCGCGGGCGGGTATACCTATCGCGAGGCGTTCAGCTACTCCAGCGCGGGGAAGGTGCTGAAGCAGCGGCTGAGCGTGATCAAGAGTTCGATGCAGCGGGATTTGGACGCCGAGTATGGGTACAACACCGAGGGGCAGGTGACGTCGGTGAAGTATCCGTCGTGGGACGATAATGGCTCGGGAAGCTGGCAGGTGACGCCGGGCGTTCTGTATTCCTACACGTTCGACTCGATGGGCCGCCCGAACAAGCTGACGGACAACGACCCGCAACGCCCGGTCGACTGGGTGAAAGACGTGCTCTACGGGCCGGCGGGGAACGTCACACAGACGCGATATCTCGAGAGCAAGGGCGCTTCCGCGCCGCAGGACGTCTACTACCTCCAAACCCACGCCTACAACACGCTCTTTCAGTTGACCCGGATGACCACCGTCCGGGAGGGTGGAGGCGGCGGTACGATCATGGACATGGAGTACCGTTTTTCAGCCACTCAGAACAACGGGAAAATCACGCAGCACAAGGACTGGGTTTCCGGCGAAGAGGTGACGTATCAGTACGACAGCCTGCAACGCCTGATCGCGGCAACGACGACGGGCCCGGAGTGGGGGCAGAGTTTCGGCTACGACGGCTTTGGAAACCTGCTCTCGAAATCGGTGACGAAAGGGTCGGCGCCGGCGCTGTCGATCAATGTGGACGGGGCCACAAACCGGATCACGACGTCGGGCTTTGGGTACGACGCCAACGGGAACATGACCTCGATTCCGGGCCAGTCGGGGGTTGGGTACGATGCGCTGAATCGGCTGACCACGGCGAGCGGCGATCAATACAGTTACCGGCCGGACAATAAACGGCTGTGGAAGAAACTGCCGGGTGGCGCCGAGGAGATCTACTTCTACTCGATTGCTGGCGAGCGCTGGGCGGCCTATCAGCCCGTAGTCTCGGGTCCGTCGTTGTACCTGAAGCAGAACAGCGCGAATCTCTATTTTACGGGAACGATGATCCGGTCGCAGGGGCAGGCTGTGGTGATGGACAGGATGGGCTCGGTGCGATCGCAGGGCGGGACATCGACCCGCTATTTTCCGTACGGGGAAGAGCAGACGTCGACGGGGAACGAGAAGAATAAGTTCGGAACGTATTTCCGGGATGGGACAACGGGATTGGACTACGCCGACCAGCGTTACTACGGAAGCGGCGCTGGGCGATTCCTGAGCGCCGATCGATATGAAGGGAGTGCCGCACAAGACGATTCGGCAAGTTGGAATCGTTACTCGTTCGTGGGCGGGGATCCAATCAATCAAGTTGACCCCACCGGAGAATATTGGCTCACGCTCGGCTCGATTCCGGTTCAAGGTGGGGCGTACTCTGTACTTATCTGGAGTCCGAATTCA
>CAZWGW010001131.1:0-2066 GCA_964633565.1 uncultured Planctomycetaceae bacterium | reverse complement strand
CGCTTGAGCGGCTCGGCGACGACAAACAGCGCCACGACCCATCCGGCCAGATAGCCGATGGAATACAGGAACCCGTCGTAGCCGTAGAAGGCGATCATCCCGCAGATACCGAGGAACGACGCGGCCGACAGGTAATCTCCCGCGAAGGCGACGCCGTTGACGAACCAGTGGATGCCGCCCCCGGCCGCAAAGAACCCGCTGGCCGAGCGGGCCTGCTTCCCCAGGTAGACGCTGAGCCACAGCGTGAAGGCCACGATCAGGCCGAAGACGATGACGGCGTTGAGATTGAATTCGTAGATCACGGGCGGCTTTCTGAACGTCCCGCCTGCCGGGCGGGACCGCGGCGGAGAACGGGCTGTCGATGGCACCGGGATCCCGCCCGGCAGGCGGGACCTACGATCGGCACAGCCACCCGTAAACCAGCGCCAGCACAAACGCCGCCGCGATCAGCAGCATGCCGTACAGGATCGCCAGGTTGACGCCGAACAGCGGCGTCAGCTCCATCTTTTCCGGAGCGAACGCATTCAGCAGCACAAAGCCGCCGTAAAGCAGCAGGTACACGGCGAACAGCGCGAGGCCGTAACGGCTGCGGCGGGAGGTGAGGGCTGAGTCTTCCGGGGCGGCTTGATTGGGGCCGTGGTCCAGTCCGACCATCGACATGTCCTCATTCGGTGGCAGCAACTCGCGGGAAAAGGTCACCGACGCGGCAGCGGAATCCGGGGATCAATCCCTCTGCGGTCAACCGGGCATCATCAGGAGGTCATCTGCCGTGTATGTGTCGTGGACCGTGCTCATGAGAAGTGACTCGTTTCAGGCACGCAATGCAGGAAAACCCCTGTCCATTGTGGTCAGTCGCGTGACGCAGACGCAACCTCAATGCACGCGCATCCCCGGTTTCGCCCCCGTATCCGGGTTCAGCAGAAAGATCTCCTGCCCTCCCGGTCCGCAGGCCAGCACCATCCCCTCGCTCACGCCGAACCGCATCTTCCGCGGCGCCAAGTTCGCGCAGCAGATCACCAGCCGGCCGACCAACTCCTCCGGCTTGTAGCAGCTCTTGATGCCGGCAAACACGTTCCGCCGCACGTCGCCGCCGAGGGAGAGCGTGAGTTGCAGCAACTTGTCGGCTCCTTCCACGTGCTTCGCTTCCAGCACGCGGGCCACGCGCATGTCGACCTTCGTGAAATCGTCGATCGTGCAGTGCTCGGTCGTCAGCGGCTCCTTCTCGAGCGCCTCCGGTCCATCACCTGAACCGCCTGACGGCTGAGAACTGAGAGCTGACGGCTGCGCGGAGAGGGTATCCTTCGAGTCTTCGATCATCGCTTGTACCTTGCTGAGGTCGACACGTTTCATCAGGTGCCGGTATTCGTTCACCGGCGTACCGAGGAGCGGCTGCGCGGCATCGTCCCACGATGTGATCGGCGCGCTGAGCAGTTCACCCGTTTCCCGGGCCAGTCGCGGCAGAACTGGCGCGAGATACACCGCGATCTGCCGGAACAGGTTCAATCCCACCGTGCAAATATCGCGCACTTTCCCGGCCTGTGCGGCGTCCTTTGCCAGCTTCCAGGGTTCGTTCGTATCGATGTACTGGTTCGCGCGATCGGCCAGCACCATGATCTCGCGCGTGGCTGCGTTGTAATCGCAGTTCTCGTAATGCCCGGCAATCCGCGCGCCGGCCTCGGCGGCCGACTCGAACAGGTCGCCGTCATTCGGATACGCCTCTGCGAGCGATTTTCCGGACACAAACTTCGCGCACCGGCTCGCAATGTTCACCACCTTCCCCACGAGGTCTGCATCGATCTTGCTTTTGAACTCGTCGGTGTTCAGATCGAGATCATCCAGCCGGGGACCAAGCTTGGAGGCGTAGAAATATCGCAGGTACGACGGGTCGAGGTGTTTGAGATACGTCGACGCGAGGACGAACGTTCCTCGGGCCTTCGACATCTTCTCGCCGTCGACCGTCAGAAAACCGTGGATGTGAACCTTCTTCGGCAAGCTGAGCCCGGCCGTCTTGAGCATCGCCGGCCAGAACAGCGTGTGGAAGTAGGTGATGTCCTTGCCGATGAAGT
>CAZWGW010001130.1:0-2074 GCA_964633565.1 uncultured Planctomycetaceae bacterium | reverse complement strand
CTCGACTGGCTGGCCTCCGAGTTCATCCGTTCCGGCTGGGATGTGAAGCGGATGCACCGCCTGATCGTGACATCGGCGACCTACCGGCAATCCTCCCGTCCCCGCCCGGAACTGCAGCAGATTGACCCGGACAATATCCTCCTCCCGCGGCAATCCAGCCTGCGCGTCCCCGCTGAAACCGTGCGTGATGCCGCACTCGCGGTCAGCGGACTGCTGGACACAAAACTGGGAGGACCGGGAGTCTTCCCGCCGCAGAACGAGCGGGTGACGATGGAGGCGTTCGGGAGCAACTCGTGGAAGACCAGCACGGGCCCGGACCGCTATCGCCGCGGGCTGTACACGTTCATCCTCCGCACCTCTCCGTTTGCGCAGTCGATCACATTCGATGCGCCCAACCCGCTGGCCGTGTGTACGCGGCGTGACCGCTCGGGTACCCCACTCCAGGCGCTCACGCTGCTCAACGACCCGGTGTTTACGGAAATGGCAACGGCCCTTGCCGCGCGGATCAGGCGCGAGGGTGGCACGTCGGACGACGAACGGCTGCGGTTTGCCGTGCGACTCTGTGTGGCGCGGGACGGAACCGCGCCGGAAATCGACCGATTGCAGGAATATCTGCTGTCGCGTCGATCGGCAGCGTCGGACGCGGAGCCGGACGCCACCGAAGAGGCCGCATGGACAAGCGTGGCGGTGGTCCTGCTCAACCTGCACGAGTTCATCACGCGCGACTGAACAGGGACGAGGAGACGACGATCATGAACGAGCGTCCCGATATTCTCCGGCTGCACCGCCGATGTTTCCTGCAGCAGGCGGGTTTCGGTTTGGGCAGTATCGCCCTGGCCGATCTGCTGCGGCGCGACGCGGTGGCGTCAACCCGCACCGACCCCTTGGCACCGCGGCCGCCGCATTTCCCGCCGCGGGCGAAGCGGGTGATCTTTCTGTTCATGGCCGGAGCGCCGAGCCAGCTTGATCTGTTTGAGCCGAAACCGGAACTCGTGCGATTGCACGGACAACCGGTCCCCCCATCGTTTCTGGAAGGTCTGAATGATTCGCTGATCAGGGGGAGCGCGCGGGTGCTGGCGTCGCCGCGGACGTTCACGCGGCACGGCGCGTCCGGCATGGATTTCTCCGACTATCTGCCCCACCTGGCCACCTGCGCGGACGAGTTGTGCATGCTGCGGACGATGCACACCGATACGTCCAACCACGACCCGGCGCAGCTCCTGATGCAATGCGGCGTTCCGCGGTTCGGTTTACCAGGAATGGGGGCGTGGGTGACGTACGGACTGGGGAGCGCGTCGCAGAACCTGCCCGGTTTCATCGTGCTCCTCTCGAACAACGGACCCGGCGACATCGCGGGGACAGCCCTGTGGGACAGCGCGATCCTCCCGGCGGCGTATCGCGGCGTGACGTTCCGCAGTCAGGGGGAGCCGATCCTGCATCTGGCCAATCCGGAGGGAGTCTCACGGGACGAGCAAGGGGAGCGGGTGTCGGTCATCAACGACTTGAATCGTCTGCGCGCGGCGCAGCAGCCTGATCCCGAGATCACGTCGCGCATCGACGCGTATGAACTCGCGTTCCGGATGCAGGCCGCAGCCCCGGAACTGGTCGATTTCTCCCGCGAAACGCCGGCCACGCTGGCAGCGTATGGCGTCGGCGACGAACGGAACGACACTTTCGCCCGCAACTGCCTGCTGGCGCGGCGCATGGTCGAACGGGGCGTCCGCTTCGTGCAGCTCTACCACTACACGTGGGACGACCATGCGCGGCTCAACGAGAAGCTGAAGGTGAATTGCGACAAGACTGACCGCCCCGCAGCCGCGCTGATCCACGATCTGAAGCAGCGCGGCCTTCTCGAAGACACGCTCGTCATCTGGGGGGGGCGAGTTCGGCCGCACGCCGATGAATGAAGTTCGTCGCGGCAATGTGCCGGGCCAGGAGGGGCGCGACCACCATCCCTACGCATTCACGATGCTCCTGGCCGGAGGGGGCGTGCGGGGCGGGCAGATCATTGGCCGCACCGACGAACTCGGCTATCACCCTGTGGAAGACCCGATGCACGTCCACGACCTGCAGG
>CAZWGW010001129.1:0-2078 GCA_964633565.1 uncultured Planctomycetaceae bacterium | reverse complement strand
AGACCACCCCGGTTGAGAGATCCCCGCGTTCGGGTCTCAAATCCAATCCCCTGCCTCACGGCGCAGCAGATCGGCTGCTGTCGTCCTGCCCCACACATGAGAATCCCAGTCCCAGCCGTCCGATGCGGTCGTGCGCCGACATTGTCGATCGGTGCATGGCTGGGCGCGTGCACCTGGCTCGCCTGCCTGTGGGGATGCCGCACTGATGGTCAGGATGTGTCGGCGTTCCGCTCGCCGCTGGACGAACGCGCTTCGATCGACGGAGTCATGGGACCGACCGAGCGGCGGCTGCATGCGGCCGACTGGGAAAAGCGCCGTAGCGAGATTGCCGCGAGCGGGATGCAGTTGGAGGGGCTGGAGGAGTACGAGTCGGCGCAGAAGCTGTACGACGCGGGTGAGTTTCGCGCTTCCGAGAGAGCGTTCCACCAACTGGCGAAGGCCAGAAACCGCGCTGGAAAGTCGTGGCAGGACCGCTGGCGGGAAATCTTCGCGCGAACAAAGCTCACGGGGACGAACGCGTTCGAGGGATTTGGCGACCCCATCGAGGAAGACGCCCTGTACATGGTGGCCGAGAGCCAGTTTGCTCAGAACAAGTACTCATGGGCCCAGGACAGTTACGGCCGGCTGCTGGAGAAGTACCCCTCGACGCGGCATCTGGACACGGTGACACGGCGGTTGTTCGCGATCGCACGGGACTGGCTCGACGTGCCGAACGAAGCCGGCCACGATGAGGACATCCGGCTGGTCGCGCACTCGGAAGACGGGGAAGACAGTCCGGCGCTGGAGGCGGGCAGGGGGCCAGCAACCTGGCCGATCGTTCCGAACCTGGTGGATCGCACGCGTCCGCTGTTCGACACCGAGGGGAGAGCGATGCAGGCACTCGAAGCGATCTGGCAGCATGACGCCACCGGACCCCTCGCGGACGACGCGCTGATGTTGCAGGCGACCTACTATCAGCGCAAAGGGGACTACGTCGAGGCGTCGCGTCTGTATGCCCTCATCCGCGAACAATATCCAGACAGCGCGCACTTCCAGGACGCGTACATCCTCGGCTCCCACGTCTCGCTGGCCTCGTACTCCGGTCCGACCTACGACGACACGACGCTGCAGGAGGCCAAGCTGCTGAAGGAACAGGCGCGGAGGCTGTTCCCCAACCTCAGCGACGAACAACGGAAGCGGCTGGAAGACGAGTTGGCCCGCATCCGCGAGGCCGAAGTGGAGCGGGAATGGGCGAAAGTCGAGTTCTATCTGCGTAAGAATCAGCCCGCGTCGGCGGCGCTGCACTGCAACCAGATCATCAATCGCTATCCCGACTCGAGGTATGCGAAGCAGGCCTGGGAGGTGTTGCAACGCCAGCAACAGGACGTGGATGGAAGCCGCGCGTGGTCGTTCAATCGCCGCAGTGGAAGTCCCGATGAGGCGGGCACAGCGGACCGGGGTTCAAAACGCCAGTCGCCGGCGGCTGCTGCGCCGCAGCAGGTGGAGTCGGATGCGGTCGCGAACGAAGGGTCGGAAGCGCCGCGCCGCGAGTGGTGGCGAATCCTCAGGCCCGTCGAGAAGACCCCGGACCTGCGGCCGGTCGAACCAGGCAGGGCGACGCTGGACAATTCCGGGCCGTCCACGGATGAACGCCCGGCCCGAATCACCCTGGATTGAATGGTGCGGAGGGACGGCATGACCAACGCGCACCGCGTCCGCCAGGCGCGCCCACGGGCGCTGCTCTTGAGGACTTTCGTCCGGCTGGCATCCTGCGCGGCCGTGGCGTTCTGTGCCGGCTGCGGGTACATGGTCGGCGGCGCGTACGCTCCGGAAGTCAGCACCATTCATGTGCCGACGTTCGGCTCGGATACGTACCGGCGCGGATTTGAGCTGCAGTTGACCGAAGCGGTCCAGAAGCAGATCCAGCTCCGCACCCCGTACCGGCTGGCCAAACCGCCCGAGGCGCAGACACGGCTGGAGGGACGCATTATCAGTGCCGACAAGCGGGTCGAGAACCAGAATCGCTTTGACGATCCGCGGGAGCTCGAACTGGCGCTGGGGATCGAAGTCCGCTGGATTGACGAACGGACCGGGCAAGT
>CAZWGW010001128.1:0-2078 GCA_964633565.1 uncultured Planctomycetaceae bacterium | reverse complement strand
TGTATCGCTATCAACACATGAATCATCACCGATTCGGAAACGACCGGGTCGGCGAGGACGGCAAGACGCAGGATTACTCGTCGACGTATGCGGATGGAAAGGAGGGGCGGCACGAACACGTCATTCCCTACTGCATGCTGGCCCTGTTCAAGCCGCGGACCAGCACGGCGCTGTGGGAAGCACTGGCCAAGGAGCCCGGCCAGTACTGGTTCGAGCAGGCGGTCTGCCTGACCGGCGTCACCTGCTACCTGCTGCTGAGCTGGCAGTTCTTCCTGTTGTTCTACCTGCCGGTGGTGTACCTGGGGTGGTGCCTGGCGCACATGGAGAACTACTACGAGCACTACGGGGCGAATCCCGACAACCACTACACCGACTCCGTCAGCCATTACGGGCGATGGTACAATCTCCTCTTCTTCAACGAGGGATACCACCAGGAGCACCACCTGCGTCCGCAGTGTCACTGGCTTGAGCGTCCGAAGGTGCGGGAGGAGTTTCAGGAACAACTGGACACCGCGCCACGTCACGTGTCGAAGTATCCCCCGATGCTGGCGTTTCTGGAGCGACGGCTGAAGCCATTGCTGCCGGCGTCGGCTTCCACCGCGCACTCCGCCCGTTCAGAATCCTGATCAACGCTGCGGGGACGGACTCATGTTGGCCGTCCTGGCCGCGGAGAGCCGGGATGGCACCTGCGGAGCGGCCGAACGGCACGCGACCGTGTCACATGCACCTGGAAACGACGGGCAGTTGACGCTGATCAATCCTCTGGGAGAATCGTTGCCGTCGATGGACGGCAGGGCAATGCCGCTGTTCGTCTGATTCGAGTCGCCGCGGCTGCCGGAGAGCATTTCAATCATGCGCGTTGTAAGCTGCTGGTCGTTGTTTCTGGCATTCATCCCGGCTGCAGCGGCTGACGAGGCCGACGAGACCAGCGGCGTCAAGTTCCGTGAATCATTCGACGACGCCGCCCTCCACCAGCGCGGCTGGTACGACGGCAACCGCTTCCTGATCGCCAGTACGGGAGCCCATTCCGCGCCGGGGTGCATCGAATTTCACTGGAAATCGGGTGCCACGAACCCCGATTCATCGGCCGTGCGGCGGCTGTTTGAGCCGACGGAAACGGTCTATGTGAGATTTCAGATCCGACTTTCACCGGGCTGGGACTGGTCCGGGCGCAACTATCACCCGCACCTGATGCACTTTCTGACGACGGAAAACGAAAAGTACGCCGGCCCGGCCGCCACGCACCTCACGCTCTACATCGAACCCCAGGCGGGGAAACTGCGGCTTGCCGCGCAGGACATCCAGAACAAGGACCAGCCGCACGGCCTGACTCAGGGACCGCTCCGCGGCGGCTACAACGGCACGTTCTTTGACAGCGAGGACGTTCTGTTCGACGACGACCAGTGGCATTGCGTCGAGGCGCTGTTCACGCTCAACAGCCTTGACCTGGCGAATGACCGGCCGAACAAGGACGGTGTTGTTCGCGGCTGGTTCGACGGCAAACTGGTCGTCGACCGGGCCGACGTCGTGCTGCGTTCGACCGATTTCCCCCGCATGAAGTTCAACCAGTACCTGCTGTCGCCGTACTTTGGTCCGGGGCTCCTGCCGCACGAACAGACGCTGTGGATCGACGATCTGATTTTGGGGACGCAGCGCGAGAAGCTGGCGACTCCCTGAGCGCGTCGATCGCCATCCGACCCGCGCGTCGCGCTCCGTCAGTTGCCGACGCTCCAGACCGTAGCGGCAACGGACGCTTCGAGCGCATTTTCTTCGGCATTATCGAGGTTCCGCAGAAGATCGAAGCCCGTCAGTTTCTCGATCTCATCCACGGACACGAGGAATTCCTCAAACTCGTGCTCATCGATCGCTTCATTGGGGATCAGGAAGGCCATGCATTGCAGCTTGTCCGGGTCCGTCTGCGACTTCGCGACGACGATCTTGAAGTAATGCGTGGGAACGGCCACTTGATTTGTTCCGATGACAAAATACTCAATGACGCCGTCATTGTTGTCATCAACGAACACGGGCCCCGTGATGACCCAGACTTCGCCGTGTTTTTCGGCAAGCTTGTTGATGCG
>CAZWGW010001127.1:0-2087 GCA_964633565.1 uncultured Planctomycetaceae bacterium | reverse complement strand
AGTTCAGGCCGCAATGCCGGTAGTGTGGGATGACGCGTTGACATTTCCTCGCGCACCCCCTGGCGGAGTTATCGCATGCAGACCCTGCGCATCGCCATCCTCGGCGCCGGCGGCATCGCCTCGAAGCTCCACCTCCCGGAAATGCAGACCGTCGCCGGGACCGAAGTCGCCGTCCTCGCCGGACGCAAGCAGTCGCGGCTGGAGACGCTCTGCAAAAAGTTCCACGTGCCGCGCTGGACGCACTCCTACGAGGAGGTGCTGGCCGACCCGGCGATCGATGGCGTGATCATCGCGTTGCCGCACCCGCTGCACGTCAAATACGGCCTTATGGCACTGGCGGCCGGCAAGCACGTGCACATCCAGAAACCCCTCAGCACGTCGCTCGACGAAGCCGAGCAGTTCGTCCAGGCGGCCGAGAAGTCCGACCGCACGGTGCTGGCGCTGCCGTACGTCGCGCGGCCGCACGTCCTCGCGGCGCGGAAGCTGATCGCCGAGGGAAAGCTCGGACGGATTTCATCGGCCCATTCGCGGTTCAGCCACGGTGGGCCGGAGGTGTATTACGCCACGATCCAGAACATCCTCGAGGAAGAGACGGAAGACGATCTGTGGTTCTTCGACGCCGACAAGGCGGACGTCGGGGCGTTGTTCGACATGGGGGTCTATTCGATCGCGCACCTCGTGACGCTGGTCGGCTCGGTGAAATCGGTGATGTGCCGCTGCACGACGGTCGCCAAGCCGACGCGGCTGGAGGACACGGCGGCGTTGATCCTGGAGTTCGAAAACGGCGCGATCGGCACGGCCGAGACCGGCTGGTGCGATGGGGCGCGAACCTATGATTTCTCGGTGCACGGGACAGAGGGAAAACTGGTCAACCCGAACCTCACAGGGAACCTGCTTCATTACCGGCCCAGTTCACTCGTTGATGAGGATGCACCGCTGATGGAGGAGCCGGTCGACACGTCGGCGTGGCCGAACGTGCATTCCCATCAGCACTGGGTGGACTGCATCCGGCAGGGGACACAGCCGCCGCTCACCAATGCCCGGACGGCGCGGCACGTCACGGAAGTGATGCTGGCGGGACTGGAGTCTTCGCGGACAGGACGGGCGGTCGACGTGCAGTCACGCGTATAAACGGCGGACAAGGTATTGGTGACGCGCCGCTGCTCGTAGAGACCGTATTCATGCGGTTGAGGGATGCGCCGATGAATCGGGGCACTACGAACCCAGACGCTCGGCCAACGTGCGGGACAGAAACGTCGCCGTCACCCAGACTGTGGTCCACACCGCCGCAGGCCACAGCAGAAGTTGTGCGGCAGCCGGTCGCATTGCACCGAGGGCGCGCACGATCCCTTCCGCCGCCAGATACAGCAGCGGCACGAGCAGGGGCAGGATGAACCGCTCGCTGGCCGCAATCGGCACGTACCAGGCGAACATCAGCCACAGGATCACGCCCCACACCAGCAGCAGGCCGTCCGCCGCATTGCGCCGTGAGAGCATCGTCAGCACTGCGATCCCGGCCAGCGGCAGACCGAACAGAACGCGGCTGTCGTCGAGCGGCGCGGGGCCCAGGCTGCGCAGGATGATGAACGTCTCCCAGACCAGCCCGGAGATTTCGCGGCGCACGACGTCGCTGACAGTGTGGTTTGCGAAGAACTGCCGGGCGGCGTCGCGCGTCGTCGTGCCGTCGGCGAGGAACCCGTTGATGTCGTCGTACTGGTCAGCGAACAGCAGCAGCGAGTTGATGTTGTAGAACGGGCTGCCGTAGCGTCGCACGTTGCGGACGAGAAGCGGAGACGCAACGAGAAGGAACGCAATGCCGACCACGCCGATGTGAGGCACGAGACGGCGCATGGATCGCCGGGGGCCAACGGCATCGCCCGAGGTCGGGCTGTACCAGAGCCAGGCCACCACCAGCCAGAGAATGTACCCGCCAGACAGGAGCAGGCCGGTCCCCTTCGTGAGGTAGAGCAGTCCGAGCAGGGCGCCGGCGAGTGCCGCACAAAGTAGTCCGGTCACTCCGTGACCGGGACCTCTTTCCCGTTCACGAGATGGTCCGTCATCACATCGGTTTGAATGTGTGAGTATTG
>CAZWGW010001126.1:0-2089 GCA_964633565.1 uncultured Planctomycetaceae bacterium | reverse complement strand
TTCGGGCATCCCGTCGGGCGGCGACCCGTCAGGCGACGTCCGGCACTTGTAATTCAAAGGGACCATCGGCATGCACTATGCCCTCTGGACCGTGTTGTGCCTTTCCGCCGGAGACGTTCCGCTGGAGATTGGCAGCCCCAGCCCCAAACTGGCCAGTCTGACCTTTCTGAAGAGGGAGCCGGTCCGGGACATGTCGCGAGGGGAGGTTTATGTCATCGAGTTCTCGGGCACGGGTTGCGTGCCGTGTATTCAGTGCATTCCGCTGCTGACGGAGTTGCAGAAGTCGCACGGCGAGGTCGTCGTCATCAGCGTCTACTCGGAGGACGAACAGACTGTCCGGAAGTACCTCGACAAGGAGCAGCACTCGATCGGGTATCGCGTCGCGGCCGACCCGAAGGGAGTGATGTGCGAAAACTGTTGGAGGACTATCTGCAGGGCCAGCGGCCGGAAAAGAGGCAGACTCAGTGAGGCGGCGAGGGACGCCACTGCGGAACCGCCGTCGCCAAAGAAAACGCCTCATACTCCTCCGCCCCGACCGTTGTGTTATTGACGCCGTTGTCGCAGGCTACCCGCTGTTCGGCGCGGGTCTCCCGACCCCGCCGTTCGGCCGGCCGCAGGTCTCCCACTCTCAACCGGAGCATTCAACATGTCGAAACCCGTCGCCGTGGCTCTGCTGAGCGTTTTCTTCGCCGTCCCGACCGTCGCGGCCGACACCGCCACGTCGCACGTCCAGGTCTCCGCGGACGGTTTCCCGGACGCCTACCAGACGGCCGTCGCCAGAACGATCGAAGCCGCCCGGCAGATCTGCGTCGACCAGTACGGCTTCGACATGCCCGATGTCATCCACCTTAACGCCGATCTGGGGCCGAAGAACACCGTGCGGCTGTTCAACGACGGCGCCGACCGCTTTTCCCTGTCGGTGAAAAACGAACAGAACCTGAAGCAGCCGAAAACGAGCGGCGTCTTTCATATCTACGGCCTTTGCCACGAAGTCGGCCACCTGGCGATGTACCGCCCGATCCACGATCACAGTTGGCTCACCACGGCCGGCGCGGAGGGCTGGGCGCATTGGCTCGGCTCGCAGATCGTCGATGCGGTGTACGAACAGCACGGCGAGGACCTCTGGCCCGACAAGTACGACTACCGCGACGACGGCACGCGCCGGCTCAACCGACAACTGGCGACGAGTGGCCCGTCCGAGACGGTCCGCGGCGCGAAACTGTGGGGTGACCTGGCGGAGATCGTCGGCCCGAAGCAACTGGTCGAGGTGTTCGTTGCCTGGGGCCAGGCGGACGTCGACCCGGCCAACCCGCGGGAGGCGCTGCAGAAGTCGATTGAGACGCTGGGCGACGCCGGCCAGCTCGCCGCCTGGTGGGAAACGGCCGCCCCGGTGCTCCTGCTGACCCGCGAGAAGAGCGGGTTTCCCGAGACGCTCGTAAACCGCACCGAACTGGCCGGCGCGCCGCGCGAACTGGCCTTCGACGACGACACGCCGGCCGGCAAGAAGAGCATCGCTGGCGGCGGCCATGCCGTGCGGTTCAACGTCCCCGACAATGCGTGGTGCCTCACATCAGTCAGCATCTTCGGCGCCCGTTACGGCACGCCGCAGCCGCCGAAGGAGGATTTCGAGATCTTCCTGTGCGACGCCGATAACAACGTAATCACGTCGTACAAGTTCCCCTATTCGAAGTTCGCGCGGGGCAATGCCAAGTGGGTCAAGCTCAGTGTGCGCCCGACGGCCGTACCGCAGCAGTTCATCGTCGGCGTCGGCTTCAACCCGACGGGGACGAAGGGGGTCTTCGTGAGCTACGACGGCGAGGCGAGCGGGTAGTCGCTGTCTTGGCTGCCGGGCCGCGAACCGGGAGAATTCGCCCAAGGGGACTGGCTGATCCGGGTGGAGGTGGATCAGGCGAAGGCGGCGAATGCGCTGACGCCGTAGGTCAGGCTCCCGCCTGACGCGAACGACGTTATACGGCGAACGCCGGCGAATTCTGTCAGGCGGGAGCCTGACCTACGAGACTGGGTCAGAACACATCGAGCATGAGTCGCGGGGCCTGTGGCCTCGGCCGGTAGCTCATGAAGACGAGGA
>CAZWGW010001125.1:0-2090 GCA_964633565.1 uncultured Planctomycetaceae bacterium | reverse complement strand
CACAGTCTTCGAGCAGTTTTTCTGCGAGGCGTTCCTCGATCCGGGGGATAACGTGCTCGTGTTCAGCCCCTATTTCCCGACGTACATCCCGAACATCCAGCGCCGCGGCGCGAAGGCCGTCTTCAGCCCGCTCAGGCAGTCCAACCAGTTCCGTCCCGATCTGTCCGATATCGAAGCGTTCCTCCGCGAGGCCCCCTCACCGAAGGCGATCTTCCTCAACTCACCCCACAATCCGACTGGCGGCGTGACGACGCAGGAGGACCTGCGCAACATCGCCGACCTGATCCGCGGCAGGAACGTGGCTGTCCTCAGCGACGAGCCGTACTGCCACATGGTCTGGACCGGCCGGCACCATTCGCTGCTGGAGCAACCGGGGATGATGGAAC
This sequence comes from uncultured Planctomycetaceae bacterium, assembly GCA_964633565.1. Lineage (GTDB taxonomy): Bacteria > Planctomycetota > Planctomycetia > Planctomycetales > Planctomycetaceae > CAZWGW01. The sequence goes on along the minus strand of CAZWGW010001125.1, from coordinate 1,704 downwards.
AGTGCGTAGGGGCGTTCACGTTCAGCAAGTCGTACAGCATGAGCGGCTGGCGACTCGGGTTTGCCGTCTCGTCGGCTGAGATTGCCGACGCGATCGCCAGAATGATCAACACCTGCCTCTCCTGCACGCCGCCGCTCGTGCAGATCGCCGGCATGCACGCCCTGCGCGGCGACGCGGCCCAGCGGCACGAGCAGATGCAGAAGTTCCGCGAAAAGGTCGTGCTGCTCGCCGAGGGGCTGAACCGCATCGCAGGCTTTCACACGCTCGACCCGGCCGCCACGTTCTACGTGTTTCCGAATGTCGCGCCGGTCTGTAATTCACTCGGCATCACCAGCCACGGCCTGGCGCTGTATCTGCTGGAGGGCGCCGACGACCGGTTCGGCGTCGCCTGTCTGGGGGGCGAGTGTTTCGGCGAGGCGGGGCACGGCTTCCTGCGGTTCAGTTGCGCGGAGCCAAACGAACGGCTGCAGCAGGCGCTCGATTTCCTGCCGCAGGCCATTGGCCGCCGCGACCGGGTGCAGGCGTATCTGGAGCGGTGCCCGCAATTCCGCCTTCCGCGGCCGTATCCCACCGGCACATGAGCGAACCCACGCCGCGGCGTCGCCGAGTTCACGTGCTGTTCCAGGTCGCGGTCGTCGGCTACTGGCTGGCGATGTTCTGCGCGACGCACGTGCCCCGCGTGGAGGTCGTGCAGCAGATCGCGGCGACCGACAAGGAACTGCACTTCAGCGGCTACTTTGTGCTCGGGCTGCTGCTGCCGTTCTGGCGATTGCCTGTGCCGCCGATGACCGTGAGGCGGTCCGTGTGGTTGTGGTGCGTCGTCGCGCTGTACGGTGCGATCGACGAGTTGCTGCAGATTCCGGTCGGCCGCTCATGCGAAGTGCTCGACTGGTGCGCCGATGCAATCGGCGCGGCCGGCGGAGTGATCGTGGCGGCTCTCGCAAACCGCTGTTTTTCGCGTCGACCGGACTAATGCCTCGCGGCATCGCGACCGTCGCTTATCGAGTCCGGATGTGTCAATGCGCAGGTCTCATTCGCGGGGGACGCGACCGGGCGCACACAATCGCCCGAGCAATGTGCTTGGACGTCGTCGCGAGGACGAAAGCCGGAACGAACAGACAAATCTGCGTCAAAGTCTATTGTACGTTTGGCGTGCGCCACATTCGCCCGCTGCGACTTAACAGTTCCATCGCCGCCTTCGGCCCCCAACTCCCGGCCGGATACAACTCCGGACGATGGTCGGGCGACTCCCACGCCTTGAGCACCGGGTCGACGAACCGCCACGCCGCTTCCAGTTCGTCCGACCGCGTGAACAGCGTCGAATCGCCCCGCATCACGTCGAGCAGCAGACGCTCGTACGCCTCGGGGACGTCGACGGCGAACGATTCGTCATAGTGGAAATCCATGTCGACCGGGTGGATCTGATACTGCATCCCCGGCCGCTTGGCCGAGAACGACAGCGAGATCGATTCATCCGGCTGGATGCTGAACACGAGCGTATTGGGCCGCGCGCCGACGAGGTCGCACATGTCCCCTTCGCATTCCACCGTGGTAAACAGGTGCAGCGGCGGGAGTTTGAACTGGACGGCAATCTCGGTGAGTCTCGCAGGCAGCCGTTTGCCGGTGCGGAGGTAGAACGGCACGCCGGCCCAGCGCCAGTTGTCGATCCGCGCTTCCACGGCGACGAACGTCTCGCGGCGCGAG
>CAZWGW010001124.1:0-2091 GCA_964633565.1 uncultured Planctomycetaceae bacterium | reverse complement strand
TGGTGGACAACGGCGGCCGGCACACGATGCAGGGCCAGTCCGGGTTCATCGCGCTGAAGAAGGGGATGCATCCGCTGCGCGTGACGTACTTCCAGGCGGGCGCGCTTTCCGGCCTGGAGTTTTTCTATGCCGGCCCGGGTATTGAATTGCAGGAAGTACAGGGGTCGGTATTGTGGAGAAGGCCGTGATGTGAATCGTTGCAACGCCGCGATGGTTAACGACCCGCCGGTGGCGGTCACGGGCGGATCCTGTGAGCATGTAACGCGTGGAGGAATGAGGCAATGGGCACGAGCGCTCAGACAAATGTGGAAGCATTGTTGACGAAAGTCCGCGCGATTGAACCCATTATTCGCAAGCACGCACCGGAGTCGGAACAAAAACGCCGTTTGTCGACACCGGTAGTGGAGGCCATGCGGGACGCAGGCCTGTACCGGCTCTGGCGTCCGAAGTCGCGTGGCGGCCTCGAGCTTGACCCTGTTTCGGGGTTTCAGATCTTCGAGGAAGTCGCGCGTATTGACGGCGCGACGGGCTGGAACCTGCAGCTTGCGAACGGCGGCGAAATCTTTGCGGCTTGGTTCGCCGACGATGCTACGAAGGAGATTTATCAAAGCCAGGACACTATCGTAGCCGGGGCGTTTAATCCACCCCGACACGCGGTTATCACGAAAGGCGGCTATCGCGTCTCGGGACGCACCGGATTCAACAGCGGTTGCCACCACGCCACGTGGAGTCTCGGACTGGCCCATATTTACGACGGCGACACGTTGCGGACGGACGACGCCGGGGAACCCGTGACCATCATGACATTTGCTCCCGCGCGGGATGTACAGATTATCGAGAACTGGGATACGCTGGGTTTGTGCGGAACGGGCAGCCACGACGCTGTTATGGAAAATGTCTTCGTGCCCGAAGCGATGACCGCGCTGTTGGCGCCGCTTGAGACGCCGGGAGACGCCTACAAGGGTCCGATGCACCGGCTGTCCATCTGGCCCGGGGTCTGCTGTCTGGCGACTCCGGCCCTGGGAATCGCCCGCGCGGCGATAGACGATCTTATTCAACTCGCAACTCGAAAAACACCTGCTTATACATTGAAAACCATGCGCGATCGAAGCGTCGTACAGTTGCAGCTTGCGCAAGCCGAGGTGCGGCTTGAGGCAGCCCGCGCCTATCTGCATACCGTGTTTGATGATGCCTGGCCCGATGCGCTCAACGGCATAAAGGCAGAGATGCCGCAGCGTTGCAAATTCCAGCTTGCCGGCACAAACGCCGCACTGGCCGCCGCAGAGGCCGTCGACATTGTGCACACGGCCGTTGGGGCCTCCGGCATCCGGAACGAGTACAATTTTCAGAAGTATTTTCGGAATGTTCACGTCAACACCCAGCACGCCTTTATCTGTCAGAGCCGATACGAATCAGTGGGACAGGCCATGCTCGGCCTTGAGCCTGAATGGTCGTTTTTCAAATTCTGAACCTTGGCCGGAGTTCGTGAATCCGTTACACCATTCATGTCCCGCCCGAGTCAATCCGGTCAAAGGATTTTCCGGGCAGACAGTGCTAACAAGGAGCGACGCCGCGATGTTCACCCCTCACCTCACTCGCCGCAGATTTCTAAAGGGCATGATTGGAGGCGCGGCGGGGCTTGCGCTGATGCCAACGCGCAGGGCGTCGGCGGCGCGCGTCGGGCCGAATGACACGGTGCGGCTGGCGCTGATCGGGTGCGGCGGGATGGGCCGCGCGCACGCGTACTCACTCGCGTACCAGGACGGGTGCGACCTCGCGGCCATCTGCGACGTGCACACGCCGCGGTACGAGGAAGTCGTCAAGAACGTCACGACGATTTACCAGGACCAGCGCGGGATGAAGGACCGGAAGCCCGCGGGCTACCAGGATTTCCGCCGCATCCTCGATCGAGACGACATCGACGCCGTATTCATCGCGACTCCGGACCACTGGCACCCGCTGATGAGCATCATGGCGTGCCAGGCCGGGAAGGACGTGTACGTCGAGAAGCCGTGCTCGACGACGGTGCAGGAAGGCCGCGCCATGGTCGAGGCGGCGCGGCGCTACGGGCGCGTGGTGCAGGTCGGCACG
>CAZWGW010001123.1:0-2094 GCA_964633565.1 uncultured Planctomycetaceae bacterium | reverse complement strand
TCTCCGTGCCGCCCGATGTATGCGACTCGGTGTGCGGGCCGGCGTCGTCGGTCCAGGAAAACGTGACGCGTGTCGCATCGGTGCGCGGCAATCGATAGGCCAGGTGCATCTCGGCCCGCGCGTACTGCTTGCCGCCGTCATTGCGAAAGCGGACCTGCACCGGGCCGGTCGCGTTCTCCAGCGCCGCGGAGCCGTAACAGAAGCTCTGCGACCAGAAGTCCGGCGGCTCCTCGCCCCGCCGCGTGATTCGCCAGCCGTCGACGACCGGCCGCCACGTCCGTCCCTGATCGCGCGACATCTCAATGCGATAGGCCACCTCCGGGGACGGCGGGTTCGACGACCGCACGTGTGCCGCGGCATAGACCGCCGTCGCTGGTTCACCGCGCGGTGTCGCCAGTTGCAGCGTCACTGTCGGCGAATCGAACTTCCCCGCGACGACATGCGCGGCGGCCTGCCGCAAGTTCGGACCGGCCGAGGCAATCCCCCTTCCCGACGCCTCGAATTCTACTCGGGAGCCATTGTCACGCAGTCGCGGAAGGATCGCCGCGTTGGCCTGGCAGACCGTCACGATACGGATTTCCGCATCTCGAAGCTGTTTTGCGCCACGATCGAACCGCAGCCAGTACTGCCGATGCCCCTTCACGCCATCGGTCAGGTCGAGCGATCCGTCGAGTTTGCCGCCATCATGCCACGTCTCCCCCTGATCGACAGAAACTGACACGCCGCATCCACCGCGGCCGGTGACGACCAACCCGTTCCGGCAGCCCGGCTCGTAGATCCCCCAATCGGTATCGGATGCGGGCGTGGCCGCAATGATGTACGGCGTGTAGAACTCGAACACCACGTGCCGGTCGTCCTCCTCGATGACCCCCTCGCGGTAGTCGCCGCTTGCGAAGTCCGGAGTGTAGGAGTACACCGCGTTCCCATAGCGGGCCTGGCCGTCGACGTGCGGCGTGCCGTCTTTCGAGCGGTAGATCTTCTCCGGCTGGTTGACCCACGTCCGCGAGCGCTCCGGTCCCGGGATGTCGCCGGTCCGATAGTTGCGGCCCCAGAAGACGAACGTCTTCCCGTCCTCCAGTCCCGGTTCAACGTACCGCCGCAGCGTCTCTCCGCGGCGGAGATGCACGATCGGCGGCGGTCCGCTGTAGCCGGCGAGGTATTCGGCCGTGCGATACGAGTCGAACGCTCCGCCGTCTCCCGGATGCAGCCCGCAGGGGAGCCAGCCGTGCCTTGCGGCCGCGCGGTCCGTCCAGCGCCGGACATCGCGGCCGATCTCGGCAATCGACAGCAGCCGCTCACCCGCGTCATCAAAGACGACCGTCGAAACGTCGTGATCGAGCAGAGCCCAGCGGCCTTCGCCGTGCGGGCCGCCAGTCAGAAACACCTCGAACGAGTTGTGCCCCGTGACGCCGACGCACCGCGCGCGGTTGTGGCCGAGCAGGTGCTCCATCTCGGCGGTCCACTGTGAGTGCGTTGTGCCGCACAGTCCAAAGCCGTGGGCAAACATCCCCGTCCAGTATTCGCGCGTGGCGGGGTCGAACCCACGGCCGAAGCCGGTCCCCCACAGGTCCTCGACCCCCTGCTCGCCGTGATAGTAGTGCGTATTGCGCCACAGCCATGCGGCGAGGGCGCGGTCCTGATCCGTCTCGGGTTTGATGCCCGTCACCTGCTGGTACAGCGCGGCCTGCGTCGCGGCCAGGCGCTCGAACGTGGAGCAGGCGAGTTCGCCGGGATACCAGGGATGGTCTGTGCGGACCTGCGGGTCCCCGACGCCGGCCCAGGCGTTGCTGGTGCCGAAATCGAGGAATACGAGTGCAGCAACGGCCAACGACAGCCTGTATCGCATGACAATGCTCCATTCAACTGACCCGTTCTGCACTGCTGGCATCATTTCCCGTGTTGCAACCGGTCTGCGACGCCCGGCAGAATAACGATTGCTCCCGGGAATGTCGTGAGGAGGGGAGCGCCAGCCAGCATCAACTGCCGTTTTCGCCGCCATTGTCGGCACTCGACATGAAGCCAGCAACCGCGAACCGGGCGCGCGACGCAACCGTCGATTGCGCGACGGCCGGGGATCAATCCGGCAATGTCGTG
>CAZWGW010001122.1:0-2097 GCA_964633565.1 uncultured Planctomycetaceae bacterium | reverse complement strand
CGGTCCTCCCGGCTCCCAGGCGTTCGTCGTCGCGAACGCGATGTTGACCCCCTCCGCCAACTGCTGTGCCGAATACGTTCCGACGCCGCGGCCGTCCGCCGTCACGAGATAACGCCCGGCCGGCAACTCGGTGAGGGCCAGCATGTACCGCGCCAGTTCGCCCGGCACGGGCACCCAGGCATAGTTGAGCGCGTAGAACAGCCCATTGTTGAACGGCAGGCCGGCGTCGAGCCGCGTGAATTCCAGCCGATCGCCGTCGCGCACCACGTCGGAGATCTTGCACCCCTCTGCGGACGCGACCTCCGCCGTGTGCGCGTTGATCGTCGCCGATGAAACGTCCGCCGGTGCGTCGAGTCCCTTCAGGATCGCGTAGGCCATTGCGAGTTGTCCCAGGTCGTTGAGGTGCACGCCGTCGGCCGCGTGCAGCTTGACCTGCTTCGATTCGTCGGCCACCTTCGTGTTGTGCTCCCACACACGCATCTGAATGCCGCGCATCGTCCGCTGCACGTCGATGGAGTGTTCCCCCAGGTCGCGGGCGAGAGCCATCCCCTCGTCGCACATCTGTTGCAGGAAGTCATTCTCCGTCTTCGCCGGGTCGGCCGCTGTGACGGCCGCCGAGCAGATATAGACCCGCACCTTGTGCTCCTTGCAGCGTTCGACGATTGTGCGAATCCCCTGCAGGTAGAGCTGCTTGTGCTCCTCGTCGGCATGCACGCCCCAGCCGATGTCGTTCACGCCGTACGCCACGATCAGCACCGTCGCGTTATTGCCGAACACATCGCGGTCGAGCCGGTCGACTGCCTTGGCGGCCGTCTCACCGCCGTGACCCCGGTTGATGAACCGGATTCGCCGCTCGGGGAAGCGGAGCAGCGTGTAGTTTTCAATGATCTTGCTGTAGACCCGTGCCGCCGTGATGCTGTCGCCGAGGAAAACGACGGTATCGCGGTCGCGCAGGGCGAAGTCCGCGGCAGAGGTGCGGGCCGCCGCACTCACGAGACACAGCAGGCAGAAGACGGACCGACGTGCGGTTGCGAGCGGATGACTCATGGGCGTTGCGTGCGGACGGAATGACCGATGACGAATGGCGCGGCCGGATTGTACCACCGCTCCACCCCAGATACATTCGGCGTTCGATTTCTCCTCGGTCATCCGGTCCATTGCCAGCATGGCGAAACCTCCGCTCTCCGTGATCGTCATCAGCACCCTGTTCATCGCAGCCGGCAGCGTGGGCCTGGTGTATCACGCCACGAAACTTCGCTCGATCTCACCGTTTCCCTTCGAGGTGGTCTGGGTCTGCCTCGTCCGGCTGCTGGCGATTATCTGCGGCGTCTATCTGCTCCGCGGCCGCAACTGGGCGCGGTTGGGCGTGATCGTGTGGCTCGCTTACCACGTCGTCCTGAGCATGTTCCACACGGCGCTGGCCGTCGTCATCCATACGCTGCTGCTGGCCGTGATCGGGTGCCTGCTGATGCGCCCCCGCGTGTCGGCGTATTTTCGGGGCGCGACGGCGCTCGTCATGATCTGCCTGCTCGCCGGATGTCAGCAGCCCGCAATCCAGGCTCTCCCGCCATGAGCGAATCCCAGCCGTCCCAGGTCTTCATGTTCGACAACGCCGACCCCGAGATGCAACGGGCGTACGAACATGCCCGTGCGAACTTCCGCTATTTCTGGCGGGAGCTCGCCTGGGAACGGCGGCGGATCATCCCGGGCCTGGACCTCGCCTGCGTCAAAGCCCCCTTTTCCGACGGCGAAGGTGGGACGCACGCCGGCGATGCTCCGGAAGTGGAACAGATGTGGCTCTCCGACGTCGATTTCGACGGCCGGCTCGTAAGCGGCGTGCTGCTGAACTCTCCGAACGGGCTGAAATCGATCAAACAGGGTGATTCCGCGCGTCTGCCGCTCGCTCAGATCACCGACTGGATGTACGTCATCAGTGGTGAAGTGTTCGGCGCCTGGACGGTCAACCTGATGCGTTCGCGCATGGGCCGAAGGGAGCGCCAGGAGCACGACAACGCCTGGGGCCTCAATTTCGGCGACCCGACCAGCATCCGCGTCGTCCCCGAGCCGAAGAAGGGGCGCGGATTGCTCAAGAGCTGG
>CAZWGW010001121.1:0-2101 GCA_964633565.1 uncultured Planctomycetaceae bacterium | reverse complement strand
CCATTCCCCACGGCCGATCAGCGCCAACCAGCAACGATCGGAATTTCCGCCGCCCGCACCGCCGATGGAAGCGGCTCCGGCCCTCGTGCCGCCCAGCCTGCCGGCGGACTGGAAGGCGGCGTCAGTACCGTCCGACGTGCCGGCCCAGCGCACCGGCAGCAGCGCCCCCGCGGGACAGGATCCGGACGCAGCAATTCCCAGGCGCGTCTCGCAGGAATCGACTGGTGAAAAGGGCGAGGCATCGCCACCAGAGCCCATGCCGGAAGCCACAGACCTCTTTTCATCGCCGGCGATCGATCCACAGCCGGCCGGCGTACCGGCGGGCCGGCAGGACGCGTTGACCAGTCGCAAAACGGAGAGCCTGACGCGGCTCAAGTCGCAATTGCAGCAACTGCGCGCGCTGGTGGAACTGCAGTTGGAACTGCAATCGTCGAGGGGCGCCACTGCGAGCGAACCTCAGTCGTTACTGCAGCCAGAACCTCCAGCAGTTCACTCCGACGAATCGCAGCCTTCCGCAATGACGTCTGAACTTTCGATTCGCGACGGCGCATTGCCGGCGGCAAACATGCTGCTGGCCGGTCAGCGCATTGCCGCGGAAGCGCTGGCCAGGACCCCTGTTGACCGGATCGCGCTGGGGGACAACCTGTTCGCCGCCGGGGAGGTGGCGCTGGCGCTGGAGATCTACCAGCGGGCTGAGGTCGCCGACATCTCGCAGGACGCACGGCTGTGGATCCGATACCAGACGGCGTGCTGCCAGCGGCGGCTGGGAAAACGGCAGGAGGCGGAACGGACCTTTCGCGGCCTGGCCGGGATGCCGAATGCCGGCTGGTACGCGGCCCAGTCGCGGTGGTGGCTGGACACACTCCAGGCCAGGGATGCGATCGAACAGGAGCTGGCTCGCATTCGCGAGACCACACAGGCATGGGAGCAGGCAGCGCATGCAACACAGTCACCATGAGCCAGAACGGACCCTGTGCCGGCTGATGGAGAGGCAGACGGCCGAGTACGAGTCGGCGTACGGCCTCCTGGAGGGGATGGGGGGCGCGATTGACGACGTGCCGCAACTGGCCCAGACAGCGCCGGCACTGCACGCGACGTTGGAACGGTTTGCGCACACGGCGCAGGAGGTCGAGGCCGCCCGCCGCGCGTGGTCGAAGTCCGGGACGCCGCCGGGGGCGGACCTGCGGTCGGCGATGGACCGCCAGCGGGATGTCCTGGAACGAATGCTGGCGAGCGTGCAGAGCACGCAGGCGCGTGCCGCAGGCTCCCGGGCGAGACTGATCCCCCAGCTCGACGACGCCTCGCGGCGGCGGCAGATGCAGTCGGCCTACACGCGCAGTGTGAATCAGTCTTGAGACCCCCTTGCGGGCACGGCCCGGCAGCGCGAGACACCGGCATGGCGTTCGTCTTTCAATCCCGAGTGATGGCGGAGTTGCTCGACACCGCGCGGCGCTATGCGCGCAGCTCGGCGACGACCCTGATCACGGGCGAGAGCGGAACGGGAAAGGAACTGCTCGGGAGCTTTGTACACCAGCACAGCCGCCGGGGCGGCAAAGCGTACGTCCGCGTCAACTGCGCGGCGCTGTCGGAGAGCCTGGTCGAGAGCGAGCTGTTCGGGCATCAGGCGGGGGCCTTCACCGGTGCGGTCTGCGGCCGCGTCGGGAGGATCGAAGCGGCCCGCGGAGGCACGCTGCTGCTCGATGAGGTCAGCGAGGTGCCGTTGCGGATGCAGGCCAAACTGCTTCGCGTGCTCGAAGAGGGGGAATACGAGCGCGTCGGCAGCAACGACACGCTCGTCGTGGAGGCGCGGATACTCGCGACGTCGAATCGCAGCCTGTCACGGGCGGTAGCGCGCCGGCGATTCCGGGCCGATCTGTATCACCGGCTCAACGTCCTGAGGTTGCACGTCCCGGCGCTCCGCGAACGCCGGGACGACATACCGATCCTCGTACACCATTTCCTCAAGCGGTTTCAGGAAGTGGAGGGGACGCAGGTGCGGGGCGTCAGTCCGCAGGCGATGCACCGGCTCTGCGAGTACGACTGGCCGGGGAACGTCCGCGAACTCCGAAACCTGATGCACCGCCTGTGTGTGCTGGGGACA
>CAZWGW010001120.1:0-2108 GCA_964633565.1 uncultured Planctomycetaceae bacterium | reverse complement strand
TGGTTGTGGCAGCGGGCGCAGTTGATCGTGAGGCCCAGAAACGCCTGCCCCAGTGTGGCGACGACGTCTTCCAGGTGATCCTGCTTCACACCGCGCTGCATTTCGGCCGAGCCTTCAAGGAAGCCCACCTGGTCCCACGTGCCGCAGACGTGGTAACCGGTGGCGATGAGGGCCGTGAGATCGTCGGGATAGAGCACGTCCCCCGCGATCTGGCGGCGGACGAACTCGTCGTAGGCGAGGTTGTCGTTGAATGCCTGAATGACCCAGTCGCGGAACCGCCAGGCGTTATCGCGGATCTTGTTCCGCTCGAATCCCTGGCTCTCGCCGAAGCGGATGACATCCAGCCAGTGCCGGGCCCAGCGTTCGCCGTAATGTGGCGATTCGAGCAGCCGGTCGACAAGTTGTTCGTACGCGCGCGGATCGGCATCGTCGGCGAACCGCTGTACCTCCTCTGGCGTCGGCGGCAGGCCGTTCACATCGAACGACAGGCGTCGGATGAGCGTCCGGCGATCAGCGGTCGGTGCAGGCGCGAGCGATTCCGCTTCCAGCCGCGCGAGGATGAAGGCGTCGACTTCGTTGATACCCCACGACTGGTCCTTGACGTCCGGCAGCGACGGCTTGTGGACTGGCTGCAGCGACCACCAGTCGTAACCGGCACGCCGCGCGGTTATGAACAGGAACGGGTCGATCTGCGGCTCGCCCCACACGGCTCCGTCCGCGATCCACTGCCGCAGGACGGCCTTCTCATCGGCGCTCAGCGACGGCCGCTCTTTGGGCATTTCGTCGGAGTCAACGTGCTGCCACAGGAGGCTGTCGTCTGGTTTGCCGGCTACGATGGGAGCCCCGCTCTCCCCGCCTTTTTCGGCGGCCTTCCATTCGCTGAGATCGAGTCCGCCGCGCCGGTCGGAGGCGTTGTGACATTCCAGGCAGTGCTTTGAGAGCAGCGGGGCGATCGTCTCGTGGAATTGGCGCGCGACTTCTGGTGTGACAACCGGAAAACCGACCAGTTCCGGCGGCCGCGGCTCGGGTACGGCTCCGGTTCCTTCCCAGATTTCGATCCCCGACAGATTGGCCGCCCCTCCTTCAGTCGTGAGCGTGATCGTCCCCTCCCGGACATCGACCACGAACGGCCCAAGTCTGCGCCATTCGCCGGTGTTGCCGCTGCGAATGTCCGGTGCGACGTTCTCCGCTTGCAGGAACAGGCTGAACGTCTCGGGGTTGTTGTCTTCCCATAAGTAGACGAGTACCTGGCAGCGCTCGTTTGGCAGGTCGGTCAGTTCGATGCGGGCTTGATGGTTCCAGCGGCTGGAGCGGATCATGAGCGCGCGTTGCGCGTCAGTCGGGGGACGCAGCGCGACGGACTGGTTCTCGAACGCCTGGTCGTCCGTGCGATAGTGCGGGGAGTCTTGGCCTTCCCATTTATTGCCGTCGATCTCGACCGCCGGCCCATTAAGGTTGATGCCGCGAATGAAGCGTGCCGGTGCGGAGGCGTCGGCGCAACACAACCGGGACGCGACGAGCACGACCAATACCGAACCGGCCGCCCCACGGGTGGGGCTGCCCTGGCACATTTCCCGGGTCAGTCTTTCGGCAGTCAATCTCAACGCGACCGCTCCGTGTTGTACCCCCTGACAGCGCTGTCATGATGATATCACCATAACCGCCGAGTTGCCGCCGATCTGCGGGGGGCCTTTCCTTGTACGCACGGAAGGGAGACAGGAAGATTACCGACAGGAAACTGGACAAGTGCACGGCGTTCCAGTCATTTTCCTGCCTTTCCCCGTACATGTTGACCGGCCTGCTCTGGAATGCGCGCTGAAATCATCGCCATCGGCACCGAACTGACGACCGGCCAGAAACTCGACACCAACAGTCAGTGGCTCAGCCTGCAGTTGGCCGATCTGGGCATCCCCGTGCATTACCACACGACGGTCGCCGACGACCTCGCCGCCGACGTCGACGTGCTGCGGATCGCCGCCGCCCGGGCGGACGGGGTGCTGATCACCGGCGGCCTGGGACCAACGCTCGACGATCTGACGCGCGAGGCGCTGGCGCAACTGGCCGTCGTCGAACTCGTGCTGCACGAGCCGTCGCTCGCGTTCATCGAG
>CAZWGW010001119.1:0-2109 GCA_964633565.1 uncultured Planctomycetaceae bacterium | reverse complement strand
GGCCATTGTGCTGATGGTGATTGTGCTCAGCGTGCGGCTGATGAATGAAACGACGGGCGTAGCACCGGAGCGGATGGTGAAGCGTTGACTGACCCCCGGCTCCGCCTCGCGAGGTGGAACAGCGGCCCGCGAACGAGACAGGTGACCTTATGAACCAGCAAACGACGCGAACGATGATCTTCGTGGGAGTGGCCGCGGTCTGTGTGGCCGGCGCGTTCGGCACTTCGGCCATCAATAAACCGGTGAAGCTGGACGACACGGCGCAGGTCGGCGAGCAGTTCTATCCGGAGTTCACGGACCCGACCAGGGCCACGTCGTTGCGCGTGGCCCACTACGACAAGGTTTCCACGCAGGTCAAACTGTTCAACGTGGAATTCAAGAACGGGCTGTGGCGGATCCCCTCACACCACGACTACCCGGCCGACGGTGAGAAGCAACTGGCTGATACGGCCACTTCCGTGATCGGCATCGAGCGCGGCGCCTACTCCGGCAAGTCGCCCGACGATCAGAAGCGGCTGGGAGTACTGGACCCGCTCGACGAGTCGGTCAAGGGCAGCGAGGGACGCGGCGACCGCATCACGCTGACGGAGGGGGACAAGGTCGTCGTCGATTTCATCATCGGCAAGCCGGTGCCCGACATGGAGAACACGTATTACGTCCGCCGCGCGGACGAACCGCGGGTCTATCGGGCGAAGCTGGACAACCTGAAGGTTTCGACGAAGTTCGCCGACTGGATCGAGCAGGACCTGCTGGCGGTCCAGAGCAGCAAGATCACCGACCTCGTCGTCAACCGCTATCACGTGGACGAAGCCGCCGGGACGATCGTGCCCGAAGAGATCAATCACCTTTCCAAGGACGACAAGAGCGCGTGGACGCTCGAGGGGCTGAACGAGGAAACGGAGAAGGTGAAGTCGTCGACCGTCAGCAGTATGACGTACGCGCTGCAGGACCTGAAGATCGTCGGCGTGCGGCCGAAGCCGGCGGGCCTGAGTGCGGCGCTGCGCCGCGAAGAAGGGCCGGGGTTCAGCCCGTTCGACCGGATGGACATGCAGCAGAAAGGCTACTATTTCAAGGCGGACGACTCGCTGGCGTCCAATGAAGGAGAACTGCTTGCCGGGACCAATGAGGGGATCAGATATTCGCTGCTCTTCGGCAAAGTGTTCACGGGCAGCGACGTGGAGATCGAAGCGGGACAGGCGAAAGCCGAAGCCGGCGAGACGGCGGATGCTGCAACCGGGGGGGGAGCGACCGCCACCGCCGACGATTCCGCGAAACCCGACGAAGCGACAGGGGGCGGCGAGGACAAATCGGGAGACGCCGCGGCGGAATCGGACTCCGACGACACGTCGCTGAATAAGAGCCGCTATGTGTTCATCCTCGCGTCGTTCGACGAGTCGCTGCTCGGTGCACGCCCCGAAGCACCGGTGAAACCGGAGCCGCCGCCGGAAGCCGCCGCGCCGGAGGACAATCCCGGCGGCAAAGAGGGGACGCAGCAACAGCCGGCTGACGCGGATGCTGCGGGCGCCGACGCGGCCCGCACGCCGAAGGACGGCGCAACCGCTGCGGACGGGGCCGACCAGACTGCAGCCGCTCCAGCCGATGCCGCTGAGAAACAGCCCGGAACGGAGGGCGGCGAGGAGACGAAGCCCGAGGACGCCGCCGACCCGAAGCCGGAGGAGACGAAGCCCGATGCAAAGGCTGAGTACGAAGCGGCGCTCGCGAAGTACAACGCCGACCAAGCGGAATTCGAGCGGAAGAGCAAGGAATTCGACGAGAAGATTGAGAAGGGGAAGAAACTCGCGGAAGAACTCCAACAGCGGTTCGCCAACTGGTACTACGTGATCGACGCCGCGCAGTTCGACAAACTGCGCGTCAAGCGGTCCGACCTGGTCGAACCGAAGGAGCCGCCGAAGACGACTCCGGCGGCAGGCGAGGCCACACCAGGCGCGGCAACGACTTCGCCGCCGGCGCCGCCGATGGCTGAGGAAGGAGACGCTCCAAAGACCGACGGCGCCGCAAAGCCCGAGGGGACGTCCGCGGAGAAGACCCCGCCAGATGACGCGGACCCGCCGAAGGCTGATAGTGATGCCGCAGCCCCGGCCGCCGACA
>CAZWGW010001118.1:326-2115 GCA_964633565.1 uncultured Planctomycetaceae bacterium | reverse complement strand
CGCGAGCAGGCCGGCAAAACAGCGAGCGTTGGGTCCCTCCATGGACACCCCCCCCCATGTGACTCATCGCATCGATCCCGCCTTGACGAGGCGGCCGGACAGCGATACCTCCCGGAAAACCAGAACATCCCACAGTCTGGATCGGCCTGGGGCCGCTCCCGCCTGCACAGGAATGCCGCCTCAGGCAAGAGTTGCCGGAAGTCTGCGCAGTCCGGCGAAAGTTGAACGGGGCCGATGCGTGCCGGACGGGTCTGCATCATTTCCGCTGCATCTCCGACGGAGTGCGGCAGGCTCACGATGCGGGATCGAGGACGATGTGGGAGAGGCGTGCAGGAGACCAGTTGTTCGATGTTGTCAACTGCATGATCGCCCGCGGTGCAAGGCGTTGCCGCAGCGTGATATACTCGTGCAACGTCCGATGAGCCCGCCCGACGTCGTGGACGCGTCAGCCATCGCCTGCGCCCGGGAATCCGCCGGACGTCAGGTTTGCAGACCGGAGCATGAGTCTGATGGCCGATCCCGACCGGCCTCCCGCACAGGACAACGACGACGAAGCCGCGGACCGGGTTGCGCCATTGTCCGAGGAAGAAGGGGTCCGCACGCGCATTGGGGAGGCGACCCGGATCTACAGTGCCGAGACGGCTGAGGGCCAGGGCCACGGACCGGCACCCTGTGCCGCGGGCGGCGACTGGCAACAAGCCGCGCCGGAGCAACTCGGGAAGTACGCCATCGAGGGGCCGATCGGACACGGTGGCATGGGCGTCGTCTGGAAGGCGCACGATCCCGACCTGAGCCGGACTGTCGCGATCAAGGTGCTCGCCGCACATCTTGCGCAGAGTCGGACGGCGAGACAGCGTTTTCAACGCGAGGCCCGGGCGGCTGCCGCGATCAGCCATCCGCACGTGCTGACGATCCACCATGTCGATGAGCACAACCAGACGCCGTTTCTGGTCATGGAGTACGTCTCGGGCGGTTCCCTCAAGGAATACGTCGCGGCGCGGGGCAAGCTGAATCCGGTCCAGGCGATCCAGTTGAGTTGCCAGATCGCGCAGGGCCTGGCGGCAGCCCATGCGCAGGGGGTGATTCACCGGGACGTCAAGCCGGGAAACGTCATGCTGCACGAAGGGGGTGTGCGTGTGCGGCTGGCCGATTTCGGACTGGCGCGGGTGGCGTTCGACAACTCCGAACTGACGTCCCATGACCAGGCAGTCGGCACGCCGGCCTACATGGCGCCCGAACAATTGCGTGGCGACCGCATTGATGCACGCGCGGACCTGTTCAGCCTGGGGTGCGTGATGCACTACATGCTGGTCGGCCACTCGCCGTTCCAGGGGCGGACCCAGGCGGAAACGATCCACAAGATCCTGGGCGAGGCCCCCCGGCCGCTGCTCGAAATCGACCCGACCATGCCCCCGGCGCTGGCGGAGATCGTCGATCGACTGCTGCGCAAGGACCCGGACGAGCGGTACCAGTCGGCGTTTGAAGTCGCGGCCGTGCTGGAGCGTTACCTGACGCTGCTCAATCAGGCGCCGACGGACGAGATTGCCAGCATCCTGGCCCGTCCGGGGCTGGCGCGATCCCGCGGCGACGGCAGAACAGCCGGGCCATCCAGGCGCCGCAGGCTGCTTGTGACGGTCAGTGCCGTTTCAGGATTGGCGACCCTGGCCGTCATCCTGACCACCACGGCGCTCCTGGTGGTCATGCCGCTGCAATGGCTGGAGCGGCGGGTGTCGCGCAACCTCAAGGGCGCGGCATGACCGGCTGGACCATCGCCCATCGCATCTTCGTC
>CAZWGW010001118.1:0-316 GCA_964633565.1 uncultured Planctomycetaceae bacterium | reverse complement strand
CGATTCGCTCCCCTCCCGCACAGGAACCGGCGCCAGTCCGGTCACGCAGACCGGTGGAAGTGCGACCGGGACTCCGGCACGAGCGCCGCGCAACCTGACCGTCGCGCGCCAGGGCGACGCCGAGTTTCGCACGCCGGACGAGGCCCTTGCCGCGGCGCTCCGCGGAGACAGAATCCAGGTCATCGATGACGAAACATACAAAGTCAATCTGAACCTGCAGCATCGCGAACGACTGGTGCTGGAGGCCACGGCCGGAGCGCATTTCGTCGCGCGGACGCCCGACGAGCATGTGATTCAGGTCTTCGGGGGGCGTGAC
>CAZWGW010001117.1:0-2121 GCA_964633565.1 uncultured Planctomycetaceae bacterium | reverse complement strand
AGTCGTTCCGCCCGTTCGCACCGGCGGTGCTGCGGGAGCGCCTCAGCGACTACTTCGAAATGAACGGCCGGCAGGACAGCCCGTACATGCTGCTCGTGGCCGGCGTCTCCGCGGCCCATCGTGTCAATGACGACGTCCGCACGGAACGGCGTGAAGGGCTGGACAAGCTCAAGGCGGCGCGCTCCGACGTCCCGGCGATTACGCACGTCGACTATTCGGCCCGCGTGCAGACAGTCGATGCCGCACGCCATGGGCGGTTTTATCAGTTGCTGAAGACCTTCGAGGCTCAAACGGGCACACCGGTGCTGATCAACACGAGCTTCAACGTGCGGGGCGAGCCGATCGTCTGCACGCCGCAGGACGCCTATCGCTGTTTCCTCGCCACCGACATGGACCTGCTGGTGATGGAGCGCTTCGTACTGAACAAGGCCGATCAGCCTGAAGACAAACGACGAGCCGCGGTCGCTTACCCGAAGGACATGCCGCCCGACTGACCCAATTCACTCATCTTGTACGCCCCATCTTTCTGCCATCCTTCCCCATGGTCGAAATCAACTGGAACCCCGATTCCCGCACGCTCCGCTGGTTCGCCGGCCTGCAGATCATTTTTTTCTGCGTCATCGCCTGGCTGTGGTGGACGTCCCTCGGCACGGCCGGCGCCACGGTCCTGATTGCCGTATCATCCGTGGTCGGCGTGATCGGCCTGGTCCGCCCGGCCTGGATCAAGCCCGTCTATATCGTCTGGATGGTGGCCGTCTTCCCGATCGGCTGGGTGATGTCCCATGTCGTGCTCGCCGTGATATACTATGTCGTGCTGACCCCCATCGCCCTGATGGTCCGTTGGCGCCGCGGCGACCCGCTGCAGCGGCAGTTCGACCCGGCCGCTTCGACGTACTGGACGCCCCGCCGACCAGCGGACAACACAGAGCGCTACTTCCGCCAGTATTGAGTTGACACGCACGACCATGTCTGACGAATCGACCCCCGCCACCGAATCCGCGCCGCAGCCCTCTTTTGCCGAACAGGCGGAGGCCCCGCAGCCGAGTCTGCTGCGGGAGTTCGGCGAATTCCTGATGTACAACAAGAAGTGGTGGCTGATTCCGATCATCGTCGTCCTGGCCCTGCTGGGGCTGCTCGTGTTTCTCGGAAACACCGCGGCCCCCTTCATTTATCCGTTGTTTTAGTCCGGTCAGGGTTTCAGTCCTCTCGTATCCAATGGCGGACCTGGCCACCAGCAAGCCCGCGCGGCCCCTCGGTGCGGCGGAAGTCCCGAATACTTCTCCGACATCTGCCACATGCAGCCCGGCGGGATCGCCGCCAAGGCTGACGCCGTTTTTATCCGCGTCAGCGAACTCATTGATTCCCGGCGATGAGACACGGTCCGAACTTCGACGTTTCGTTGAAGCCGTGTTCCGTTCCATTCGGTACAATGCCCGGGAGAATATCGGCTTCACGTTGCAGGCCGGCCCTCCGCGATTTCAGAAAGGATTGGATACTGTGATTGGTTTGAGGCTGATCGCCACTTCCACCCTCCTCCTGGTGTCACTGGCTGCGGCGTCTGCAGCGGACGTTGCCGCCGAAACCGCGGCTGGCCCCGCGCCCGGCGCCGACTCGCTGCTCGGCCGCCGCATCCCGGATTTCGTCCTCCCCGACACGACCGGCAAGGGAATCGGGCTGTCCGACTACGCCGACCGGGACGCCGTCGTCGTCGTGTTCACCAGCACCGCATGCCCCATCGCCAATGCCTATGTGCCGGTGCTGAACCAACTGGCGAAGGACTTTGCCGAGCGAAAAGTCGCCGTCATCGGCGTCAACTCCGTCCCCGGCAACACGCCCGAGGCGATCGCCGCTCATGCGAAGGAATTCGCCGTCGAGTTTCCGGTACTCGTGGACGAACGTCAGAGCGTGTTGTCCCTCTGCGGCGCACGCCGCACGGCGGAGGTCTTCCTGCTCGACCGTCGTCAGACGGTGCGCTACCACGGCCGCATCGACGACCGCTTCGGCTACGACTACAAGCGGACCGAGCCGCGCCGGCACGACCTGCGCGAAGCGCTCGACGAACTGCTGGCCGGCAAGCCGGTCTCCGTCCCCGAAACCGACGCCGCCGGCTGCCTGATCACG
>CAZWGW010001116.1:0-2129 GCA_964633565.1 uncultured Planctomycetaceae bacterium | reverse complement strand
CGAAATCACGGTCCCCCGCCTCGGCTGGTCGATGGAGGAGGGGATCTTTGTCGAATGGCTCAAGCGGGACGGCGATCCGGTCGAAGTCGGCGACGCGCTCTTCGCGCTGGAAGGGGAGAAGGCAATCCAGGAGATCGAGGCGCTGGAGCGCGGCATCCTGAGGATTCCCGCCAACGGTCCGAAGCAGGGCGAGACGGTTCGCGTCGGTGCGGTTGTCGGCTATCTCATTGCGGCCGGAGAAGAAACAGCCGCTGTCGAGACTGTCGGGGCTCGCCGCGAATCGCCAACCGCTGCCGAACCTCCCGCGTCGCCGTCCGTGCGGCGGCTGGCGCGAGAAATGGGAGTCGACCTGGCGTCGTTTCCGGCCGGGACGCGCGTGACGGAAAACGACGTACGACGTGCCAGTGCGTCGCAGACGGCGCCGCCGGTCGCACCGGCGCCGGAATCGGCCCCGTCAAGACGACGGAACGGACTGCCGCCCATCTCGCCCCGCGCCGCGCGCGTGGCGGCCGAACTGGGAGTCGACTGGTCGAAACTGGCTGGCTCGGGGCGCGGCGGACGGATCCGGGAGCGCGACGTGCGGGCCGCGAGCGAACGGGTGAAGACTTCGAGCACAACCGGCGCCGCGTCGATTCGCCGCACGATCGCTGACCGGCTGCGGCACAGCTTCCAGCAGACCGTCCCCGTCACGCTCACGGCCCGGGCCGATGCCACAAATCTCGTCGGCCTGCGGGAGCAATTCAGAGCGTCACGGTCAGCCGAAGTCGTGCCGACATTCACGGACATCATCGCCAAGGTCGCCGCCGGGGCGCTGTTGCGGCATCCGGAAATGAACGTCCGCTGGGAGGGAGACAGACTGGTAGCGCCGGACGGCATCCACATCGGCATCGCCGTTGACACGGAGGCCGGGCTGTTGGTTCCCGTCATCGCCGGCGCGGACCAACTGTCGCTGCTGGAGTTCGCGCGGATCAGCCGGGATCGTGTGGCCCGGGCCCGCGAGCGGCGACTGGCCGTCCACGAAATGCAGGGGGGAACGTTCACGATCACCAGCCTCGGCGGATATGGAGTGGAACTGTTCACGCCGATCATAAACTGGCCGGAGATCGCCATCTTGGGAGTCGGGGCGCTCCGCAAGGAGCCAGTGGTCGTCGCCGACGATCGCATCGAGGCCCGCTGGCAACTGCCACTATGTCTCACGTTCGACCACCGGGCGATCGACGGGGCGCCGGCGGCACGGTTCTTGCAAACCCTGCGGGAACGGCTGGAAAACCCCGCCGCATGGCTGATCTCGGCCTGAGTTGACGCTGCCTGGTAAAATAACGGCAGGCGACGTCTCGTTCGCACACTCAAGGTGGCCGCCGTGCACCGCATTGTCTGGAGAATTTCCGCCCCTGCCATCGGCCTCGCCGCGTTGCTGCTCGTCGTGACGCTGGTGGCGTCGTGGATGTTGTGGCTCAACCAGCAGACGGCCAACTCCGTCCTGCGGGAAACGCTCCAGACCGCACAGGCATCCGAACAGTTGGAAGAGACGTTGCGTGGCATGCGGGATGAATTGCTCGCTTACCGGGACACGGGCGACGAGCGCCATTTGAACAACGCCCTCGGACTCCGGGATCAGACGGATCGGCTGATCTACGAAATCGAACGCTATTCGATCGATGGGCAGCAGCTGTTCATGATCATCCGTCGCCGATATGCCGGACTGGAGGGCCGATTCCCGTCAAACAGGTCTGACCCGCGCGCGATCGGTCGCGATATGGTCGGCCAGGTCCTCGACGAGAATCTTTCGGATGACATGATGGAAGATGCGGCAAAGCACCGCCGCGCGCGGATGGCGCAGCTCGAACAGGCCATGACTGATGGTGCTGCAGCCACCTCCTACCTTCGTTCCGTGTTGCTTCTGCTCGGACTGGGGGGGGCCGCGGCCGGCGTCCTGGCGGGCTGGGGCATCGCACAGGGGGTCCATCAGTCGCTGGTCGAATTGAGCGTGCCCGTGCGCAATGCCGCGGGATCGCTGAAGACCGTCGTCGGCCCGGTGCAGGTCCGCGGTGACGGCAATATCAATGAACTGGAGGCATCGCTGTCGGAACTGTCAGAGAAGGTCTCCACCGTCGTCGAGCGCCTGCAGC
>CAZWGW010001115.1:0-2134 GCA_964633565.1 uncultured Planctomycetaceae bacterium | reverse complement strand
GCCGCCGCGCCGAGTGACGGGCAGGCGAGCGCCGCGACGAGAAGCAGCAACTGCGCGCCTCGCAGGGCGGAATTGTCACGCGGCAACATCGGAGACTCCTCACAAGCAGGAATGGCTGTGCGATTTCACACAGCCTGCAGTCTACGCCGCGGGCGGCCGCTTGTGGAGTCCTTCACGCGGCGCTGCGTTGTCGTGGCTGACGACGTGATGTATTGGAACGCGCTGCCCGTATCCATTGTCGCCAGCGTTAGCGCTGGACGTGCGCCGGGTCCATCCAGAAATACTCCCACAGGTGGCCGTCCAGGTCTTCGAAGCCCCATTCGTACATGAAGCCGTGGTCCCGCGCCTCCTTGTGCCGCCGCGCGCCGGCCGCGAGGGCCGTCTCGACCATCCGGTTCACCCCCTCCCGCGACGTGGCCGACAGCGCCACAATGGACTCGGTGGCCGACTTCCCGTCGCAGACCGGCCGGGGCGTAAAGGTCTTGAAATACTTCTCGACCAGCAGCATGACGTGGAGGTCCTTGACCGGCAGGTTCACGAAGATGCTGGTCGGCGCGCGGCCTGCGGCAGGCCCGGCCCCTTTCTGCCGCTCGATCTCGTCACGCTGGCGCTGTTCCTGTTCGCGGAGTTCGGGGGTATATTCGGCCCCGAAGTCCTCTGCTTCGAATACGGGACGCAGCTCGATTTCCCCCTCCGGCGCGTCATCCCCCGTCGGGTGGGGGCAGCGTTTCATCCAGTCGATCGCCTCCTGCATCGACTTGACGTTCCAGATCCAGAAGCCGGCGAGCAGTTCCTTCGTCTCCGCGAACGGCCCGTCGGTGATGATCGGCTGCTGTCCGGAAAACCGGATGCGGACCGCTCGCGAACTGGGGTGCAGCCCCTCCCCGGCGAGCATCACTCCGGCCCGCACCAGTTCTTCGTTGAATTGGCCCATCGCCGACAGCAGTTCCTGGCTGGGCATGACGCCCGCTTCTGACTCCTTGTTGGCCTTGATGATGACCATGACGCGCATCGGGTCTCTCCTGGCGGAAGTCGTTGCGGGACCGGTGTGCCGGGCTGCGGTACGGGAATTGGCCCGGTTCTGCATGAATGGTCGAACGGGCGGGCGCGAATTCGACAGGAAGGGGCACGATTTTTCGGGAATCGTGTGCTGCGCGTCGGTTACCGCAAGGCCGTCATGTCGAGCCATCCGGCCAGTCGCCGCTGAACACTTCGACGGCAGGGCCGGTCTTGTACACTTCACCCGACTCGGCCCACTCGAGCGTGAGGTCGCCGCCGGGCAGGTGAGCCAGGATGCGTCGCCCGGTCAGTTCGTTCAGGACGCCGGCCACACAGACCGCGCACGCTCCGGTGCCGCACGCCTGCGTTTCGCCGCTCCCCCGCTCCCAGACCCGCATCACGACCTCGGTCGGCGAAATAACTTTCACGAACTCGGCGTTCACGCGCCGCGGGAATGCCGGATGCCGCTCTATTCTCGGTCCGATCCCCAGCACCCAGTCATCGTTCACCTCGTCGACGAACGTGACGCAGTGCGGATTCCCCATCGAAAGGGCGGTGACCCGCAAATCGCGTCCGCCAGCTTCCAGGGGGGCCTGGACCGGCGGATGTCCTTCCAGCGTCGTCGGGATCCCCTCGCGGGCAAAGACCGGCTTCCCCATGTTGACGCGGACCTGGTCGACTTTCCCGCCGGCGATCTGCAGTTGCAGCGTGAGCACGCCGGCGCCCGTCTCAACCCTGAGTTCCGGTTTCCGGGCGATGCCATGGTCGTAGACGTATTTGGCGACGCAGCGGATGCCGTTGCCGCACATCTCCGCTTCGCTGCCGTCGGCGTTGTACATCCGCATCCGCGCGTCGGCGCGCTCGGAGGGGCAGATGAGGATCAGTCCGTCGCCGCCGATCCCCTTGTGCCGGTCGCTCATGGCGCGGGCCAGCGCGGCGACGTCTGCGGGGAACGGCTCGGTGAAGCAATTCACGTAGACGTAGTCGTTGCCGGCGCCGTGCATCTTGGTGAAACGCATCGCCGTCTTCCGGAATCAGGCGGGATTCGAAACCGGCGCGCTCGTGCGCCGTTACCCTCAGGATAGCAGACACGCCGTCACCGCGAGAGGTTCTGGCAACGGGAATTCCGCCCGGG
>CAZWGW010001114.1:0-2135 GCA_964633565.1 uncultured Planctomycetaceae bacterium | reverse complement strand
TCCGCCGCGCGATGAACCGGGGATCCTCCCCCGCCTCCAGCATCCGCGCCAGCCAGTAGAGCGCAGCGTCAGGGTCGCTCCCGCGCATGCTCTTGATGAACGCGCTCGCCACGTCGTAGTGCTGGTCGCCGTCGGCGTCGTACACGATCGCCTTCTTCTGGATCGACTCCTGAGCAATGCCGAGGTCGAACACGTACCGCGGCCCCGACTGCGAGCGGACGCCGATCTCCAGCGCGGCGAGCGCGCGACGGGCGTCGCCGTCGCAGATTTCCGCCAGAAAATCGAGCGCGTCGTCCGTCGCCGCGACCTTGAGGCCCCCCAAGCCGCGCTCCCGGTCGCTCAGCGCCGATCGCAGCAGCGCCAGCACGTGGTCCTTCGTCAGCGGCTTGAACTCGAACACGTGACTGCGGCTGACCAGCGCCGACACGAGCGAAAAAAACGGATTGGCCGTCGTCGCTCCGATCATCGACACGACGCCGTTTTCGACGTCCGGCAGCAGGACGTCCTGCTGCGTCTTGTTGAAGTGGTGCAATTCGTCGACGAACAGCAGCGTCCGCTCACCCGACGTGGCGAGACGCTTGCGGGCGTCGTCGAGTTCGGACCGCAGTTCCTTGACACCGGCCGACGCAGCATTGAGCTGACAGAACTTCGACTTCGTGTACCGCGCGATGATCTCGGCGAGCGACGTTTTGCCCGTCCCCGGCGGGCCGTAAAAGATCAGCGAGCTGAGCCGGTCGGCTTGGAGCATCCGTCGCAGGAGTTTTCCCTCGCCCAGAAAGTGTTCTTGTCCGACGAACTCCTCCAGAGTGCGCGGGCGCATCCACGACGCGAGCGGGCGGGCAGCGTCGCGGTGGGCCTGTTCCTGCTGATCAAAGAGTCCGGGCATTTTGCGGCAGTGGGGATCGGGGTGTCCCTGATTCTGGCGGCGGCCGTTTGGCGTGTCGAGTGCGGGAAACCCCGCAGCCGCAGACGATCTATCGCACGCATCGAGATCGAGCGATATTCATTCATGGCAGCCCCGTCGCGAATTGTCGATGAACGCCGCGCACGATAGGATTACCTGCTTCCGATTTTCTGGATTCGACCATGACCACACCAACACTCCGAAACGCCATTGTCACCGGCGCCGCCAGCGGGCTGGGTCGTGCGATTGCAGTCCGCCTGGCGCGGGATGGCTGGCACGTCGCCATTGCCGACCTCAACCCTGCAGGCGCGAATGAGACCGCGCGACTCGTGGCACAGGCCGGCGGCACGGCCCAGTTTGAGACGCTCGACGTCCGCGAAGAGCAGGCCTGGCTGGACCTCCGCGAACGCCTCCGTCGTGAATGGTCGCAACTCGACCTTGTCGTCAACAACGCCGGCGTCGTCGTCGGGGGCGAGATCGGCAAGACGCCCATCAAGGACTGGGACTGGCTCTTGTCGGTGAACCTGCGTGGCGTCATCCTCGGCTGCCACACCATGCTCCCCTGGCTCAAGGAGAACCCGGGGCGGTCGTACATCATGAACATGGCCTCGATGGCGGGCCTCATCGCCGGCGTTCACATGGGGGCGTACAACGTCTCCAAGGCCGGGGTCGTTTCGCTTTCGGAAACGCTGTACCAGGAAGTGAAACAGCACAATATCGGCGTGACGGCCGTCTGCCCCTGGTTCGTGAAGACCAACCTGCTCGACTCCGGACGGTTCGCCGACACGAAGGAGAAGGTCGCCGGCGCCACGTTCATGGAGAAATCGTCGCTCACGCCGGAGAAGGTCGCGGACAAGGCCGTGCGCGCCATGTATCGCGGCAAACCCCTGGTCACGGTCGGCTTCTGGGCCGGACAGGTGTGGTGGACCAAGCGGCAATTTCCGCAGTGGTATTTTCCGATCGCCGAGTGGACGCAGCGGCGATTTCTGGGACCGCTCTGGGGCGGGGGCAAATGAACTGCACATTGTGCGCCCCCTGTCGCGCGGTTGGTTAAACGACGGAATGCAACGATGCTTTGACTCACGGCGCGAGAGACTGGTCCGAAGCATCATGTCCGTCCGCATCAACAATCTCCGACTGCCGGTGGAAGCACCGGAGCCGGCCCTCGCCGGTGAGATCGCCGGGCGGCTGGGACTGCAGACGGGCGACCTGGGCCCGTGGCGGATCCTCA
>CAZWGW010001113.1:0-2146 GCA_964633565.1 uncultured Planctomycetaceae bacterium | reverse complement strand
TGCAGCACCTGGTGATACTCAGTCTCCCACAGGTCGACCGTGCGCGCAAGGGGCGCGAGCAGGTCGTAGTAGACCGACGCTGGCTCGACCCAGTTGCGGGCGGCAGCCTGCCGGAGTGGTTCGCTCCCCAGCGGCGTGCCGCCGGGACCGCCATTCATCAGTGTGTCGCGCATCAGGCGATGGGACGGGAGGTCCCAGCTCAGCGGCATCTGCACGGCGAGACACCCGCCGCGGTTCAGATGCGAAACGAGTCGGGGGAAGAGTTGTGGATGGTCGTCGATCCAGTGCAGGGCGGCGTTGGAATAGATGAGGTCGGCCGGCCCAGCGGGAGACCAGGTGCGGATGTCGGCCTGAAGCCAGTGGACTGTGGACGGCTCGCGGCCGGCCTCGGCGAGCATATCGGGCGAGTTGTCGACGCCAGTCACCGAGGCGCTCGGCCAGCGCTGAGCGATCAGCCGCGTGAGCTGCCCGGTGCCGCAACCGAGATCGAACACGACGCGCGGGTCGCCGAGCGGCACGCGGGCGAGAAGTTCGAGGCCGGGGCGGAGTCGGTGGTCGGAGAATTTGAGGTATTGCGCCGGCTCCCACCGAACGGCAGTTGATGCAGACGCGGATTGCACAGAACGCCCTCGGAGGTAGCGGTTGAACTGGCGCTATGCCGAATTCGCCAGGAATTCGCGTCGAGGGAGTACGCGTCTCCGCTTCGACGCCCGAATTCTACGCGAATTCGGCTACCATGCACTTCGAGAAAAGTGTCGACAACTACGTCGCGCCCACGAGCGACAACACGTTCCCATCGGGGTCACGGAAGTGCGCCAGCGTGCCGCCCCAGGGTTGCGGAGTCGGCGGCTGGAGGAATTGCACGCCCTTGGCCGTGAGCCGCGCGTGCGTCGCCTGGATGTCGTCGACGTGCAGCGAGACCCCGACGAACCGGCCGACCAGCTTGCGGTGCTCGGCGTCGTCCGGGCGGACCCGTTCAATCGCGAGGTGCGCCTCGCCGGTGTCGAGTTCGGCCCAGCCGTAATCGTCACTCGCGTAGGCGACCGGCATTTCCAGCGTCTCTGAGTAGAACTCCAGAGCGCGGAGCCAGTCGGTGACGAAGACACGGACGGCCGCCAGGTGGTAGTGCATGGGAATTGATCGAACAGAAGGCAGCAAAGGGAGCGAAGAAACGGGGACGTGGCTGACAGCGGGATCGTGACCGATCTGTCTGCCGTCGCAACAACGTGTACGGTGTCGAATCGCGATGCGGGATTACTTCGAACTCTGTTGTTGCCCGTATTTCACGAGTTTGAGTGAGCCGTCCTGAATCAACCCGATGCCGCGCGCGTAACGCTTGTACTCTTTCTCGTCCGGCTCCAGGGGGGTCGTTTCCTCGACCTTGAGGCAGTTGGTGAATTCGCCGGCCGGGGTCTGGAAAGCTTCGCTCACGCAAACAATTTCTCCCCGGTCCAGCGCTTCGCCCGGCGCGATTTCCTGGTAATGTCGCGCGCCGAGCAGCGCGATCCCCGGCATCATCAGGCCGAACTTCGCTCCCTTTTCGCCGGAGAGCCAGGCCCCTTCGTGATTGACGAGCTTGCCGTTGCGGTAGATGTCGACTTCCTCGCCGAAGTAGAAGACGCCGTTCGTGCGCTTGCTGATGGCGAAGAAGTTCCGTGAGACTTCGACGATCTGGCCCCCTTTTGTCTCGCGCTCTTCCACGATGCGCGTCTCGACACCGTCGATGACCCTGGTTTCATTGAGGGCGGTGATCGTGAGTTGTACATTGCCCCCTTCCAGCACGAGTTGGTAGCCCGGTTCCAGCACGAACCAGGGATTGCGGCCGGTGGGGGACAGTTCATCTTTCTCGACGCCGAATTCCGCCGTCCAGCCGTCGTTGCCGGGCGCCGGGTCGGCGGCCTTCGCGTCGACGTGGCAGGCGACGGAACACAACGCGACCAGCAGTGGCAACCACAGGAACTTGCGCATGGCTCTCCTCCCGATGGAAATGGAATGTACGAGAGCCCCGGGCAGTTCGCGACTCAGGCGCAGGCAGCCTGGGAGTCACTCGTCGTCATCGTCGTCCCAGTCGTCGTCGTCATCTCCGAAGTCGTCGTCGTCCTCATCGAAGTCGTCACCGCCGTAGACGTCGTCCCACGTGCCGTAG
>CAZWGW010001112.1:0-2173 GCA_964633565.1 uncultured Planctomycetaceae bacterium | reverse complement strand
AATTCAAATGACGAAGGAATGACGAAAATCAAAATCCGAATGACGAAGCGACAGCCCGCAACAGTGATAACACTTTCCGGCGGCTCGCAGATGACGGCATGCTCGTCATTCGAACTTCGTCATTCCTCAGTCATTTGAATTTCGTCATTCGGGATTCCACTCATGTGGCCCAATACGGAACAGACCCAGGAACTGATGCAGCAGGCGGCCGGTGGCGACGCCGACGCGACGAATCGCCTGCTGCAGCGGCACCGCGACGCGCTGCGACGGATGATCGCGCTGCGGCTCGATCGCGCGCTGGCGCGGCGCGTCGACGCCAGCGACGTCGTTCAGGACGTGCTGCTGGAAGCCAACACGCGTCTGGCGGATTACCTCCGCGATCCGCAAATGCCGTTTCACCTGTGGCTGCGGCACATCGCCCAGGACCGGATCATCGACCTGCACCGCCGACATCACGCGCAGCGGAGGGATGTGGGGCGGGAGCAGCCGCTGCAGGCCCGCGCCTTTGCCGATCAGTCATCACTCGATCTGGCGGCGCAACTCCGTGACCAGGAACTGACCCCGGCCGCCGCCACGATCCGCAAGGAACTGGCCGCCCGCTTTCTGGACGCCCTCGAACAACTGGATGAGACCGACCGCGAGATGATCCTGATGCGGCATGTGGAGCACCTCGGGAACGGCGAAACGGCGCAGGCGCTGGGACTGTCCCCGGCGGCCGCGGGCATGCGGTATCTGCGGGCGCTGCGGCGGCTGCGGGGTTTGCTGGCGGAGTTGCCGTCGCAGGAGGGATGACACGTCACCCCGGCTACTCACGCCGGGCCGATTCGACAAACGTCCGGAACGTCGCTGCGATTTCCGTCACGGCCCCCTCAGGGCCGGTGAGTTTGATGTAGAAGTCATCTGGCTCGCCGTCAAAAGCCGCGCCCAGCATCCGCCAGTCGGGCTGGTTCTCGCTCCCCATGCCGTGGTAGGTACCGGTCAGGTCGACCCACGTCACCGGGATGCCATCAACTTCCAACGTCTCCGGCCTTGGCTCCGCTTCGCCGCTCAAATCGAATTGGGTCATCCAGCGGGCGATATTCGATTCCACTCCGCCGCCGACCGTTGACAGCGTCAGCTTGACGTCCGGGCCGGCCGACGGAATTTCAAACCGGGCATCAAGGATCCCCTGCTGTTCCGGAGACAGCGCGACCTGCTTCCAGCCGCCAGGGACCTGAAACCGGAATCCCCGGATCGTCACCTCGCGCGGACCGTCCTCGAGGCCGCTGGAATTGTTCGCGTCGGCTGAGATCTCCGCACGAGTTGCGACGCGCACCGGGGGTTCATTGGTTGATTCTCCGGAATCCTCCGCTCCGCAACCCCCCAGCAGCAAGGGGGCCAATCCGATCCAGACCAGGCAGTTCCATGAACGCAT
Source organism: uncultured Planctomycetaceae bacterium (assembly GCA_964633565.1). GTDB lineage: Bacteria > Planctomycetota > Planctomycetia > Planctomycetales > Planctomycetaceae > CAZWGW01. Next base: position 759 of record CAZWGW010001112.1, on the reverse strand, counting down.
CCACATCTCCTCGCTGATTCACAGTGGTCATTGCGCGGCAGGTTTAGTGACGGGCTCGTCCAGCGGGCTGACGCCCACCGCTCGCCGGCCGCGTCGCGCCGCCGGCAGGTTGCGGTGTGCGATCAACTCCGCCACGATGCTCACGGCGACTTCCGGCACCGTCTGCGAACCGATATCGAACCCGATCGGGGCATGCACCCGCTCCAGAGCCGACTCGGCAATCCCTTCCCGCCGCAGGTCGTCCAGGATCAGCCGGATCTTCCGTTTGCTGCCGATCATCCCCACGTAACCGGCCTGCGTGCCGGCGAGGTGGAACAGGGCAGACTCATCGTGATTGTGGCCGCGCGTGACAATCACACAGCAGGTGTCGCCGGTAATGTCGAGCCGCGGCAGCACGTCGTCGATCGGGCCGCAGATCAGCCGCTGCGCCTGGGGAAATCGCGCCGCATTGCAATACTCCTCGCGGTCGTCGACGACCCACACGTCGAAATCAACTTCGTGCGCCAGTTCGGCGACTTTCAGGCCAACGTGCCCGCCTCCAACGATCAGCAACCGGCAACGCGGGAGCTGTGGCAGGTACGAGACCCCCTCGGCCAGGTAGGGCCGCGGACGTTCGTCAAGCGATCGTAGCTGCCCGACGATCCCGGCGGGCGCATCCGACGCGCCGCGCGCCGCGACCATTCGTCCGTCACAGTCGAACAGGAATCGCGCAGCATCGGGCGCTCCGGCTTTCTCCGCGTCGATCACGATCACTTCGGT
>CAZWGW010001111.1:0-2178 GCA_964633565.1 uncultured Planctomycetaceae bacterium | reverse complement strand
CTGACGGGGCGGCGCCCTCCGCGGAATCGGAGCTGATGCACTCATGCTCAATGCCCTGAACGCGAGACAGCACGGACGATGGTTCGACTGAGAACAGGGCCTATCCTACCGGCGGCACTCCGCCAGAGTCCAGTCGCGCCGGACGACTGCGGCGGTCGAGGGTGTGCGTCAGGATTGTCGGTGAATTCTCCTCCCCTCTCCCCCGCAAACGGCGCTGTCTTCATAACGGTGCTGTTGTGGGGGAGAGGGGCCGGGGGTGAGGGGGCACGTGGAAATCCTCCTTTGCCGAATCACGATACCGACAATCGAGACGCACACCCGGCAGTCGACCGGGCCCGCGCGATTGACGCCCTTCCCTGACCGTGCCCATGATGGGCGAGACCGGCACACCGACGTTGTTCGCCAATCCGCGCACCCGCTGCAGAGGGCGCCCCGATGTCCGCCTGGATCACCCGCATCGAACAGCATCTCGGACGGCCGCTCGTTCCCGACCTGCGCCGGCTCTACGCGCAGTCCGACGGCGAAGCCGGCGAACATGGCCGCCCCGGCCCCGTGTCCGCAGGGCGGCCGATGCGCCTCATGACCGCCGACGAAGTCATCGAGACCTACGACAGTTTCAGCGGGTTCGTCCCGCTGCGCGGCTCGGCGCTGTTCTGGGCCGGCGGGAACGGAGAGTATGCGGCCGTGTTCCTGTCCGGCCCGCTGACCGGACGCGTCTACATCTTCGACTACGACGGCCGTAATGATTCCGTCGCGTTTCGCAGCGCCGGTTCGTTCGTCGCATCCCTGGGCGAGGCGGCCGCCGAAGGGGCCGACTGGCAGGACCTTCGCACCGATTATTACGTCGACACCGAGTACTTCATTCGCGGCGACGCCCTGTGCAAACCGGCGAGCGAGGCCGAGACGGCGTCCGACCGCGAAGCGGCCGCGCTGCTCCGCCAGGAGTATGCGACCGCCACGATCGAGGACGAGCGCGACGACCATCACTATGCCATGAACATCATGGCCCTGACGCCGCCGGCCGAAACGGCGTCGATGCTGGACTTCCTCGACTCCGACGACATGTGGATTCAGGAGCGGGCCTGCAACGTCGTGGGGCACCGGAAGTACGAGCCGGTGATTGCGAAGCTCGGCACGATCGCCCGCTCGGGGACGACGAATGGCCGCGGCGCGGCGCTGCACGCACTGGGGCGCATCGGCAACGCTGCCGCGCTGGCCGAGGTCCTCAAGAGTGCGCCGCACTTCGACCGCGGCGCGCACTACGCGGTGGCGTCCGCGCTGGAGGCGTGCGGCTGCGCCGTCCGCAAGGACCACATCGACCCGCGCGGCGTCCGGACGCCGGATTACCTGTATCAACTCCCCGGTGAAACCGGGTGCCACAAGCTCTGATGCCGCGGCGCGACCACGATAGAATCGACGTACCACTGAGGACCGCACCGGCCGACGACGTTGCAGCCACTGACAATCGCGCTCCATCGGCGACCGAGTGTCGCCATGTCCATCCCCGTCACGTGTGAATGCGGCGCCACGTTCAGCGCCAGAGACTCCTTCGCGGGGCGCGCCGTGACCTGCCGCTCCTGCGGCGCCACGCTCACCGTTCCGGGCGAACCGGCCGCGCCGGACCTCTCGGTCGAGCCGCTGAAAGAAGCGCCGCGCGTCGTCGGCAAGAAGCGGAAGAAGAAGTCAGCCTCCGGCAAGGAACGGACGCCGCTCCTGGCCGGGGTGCAGGCGGAGCGGCGCCGAGGGCACGGTCCCGGCGGTCAACGCTGATCGCCCGGCCGGAACGACGTTCGCGGAATGCAATCCCTCCCAAGAGAGAGGATTATGCCGGTTATGCCGGGGTGTTTGGGCCGGCAGCCTGCCACCAGTAAATCGGTCGTATCGGTTGATTTCGATGGTTGCACGCGGTCTCGACGGGCGATAACATGCCTTTCGGGTCGGGTTTTTCGACTCCGTGTGGGATTGATTCGACCTCTGTTTCGGGTTCTTGCTTTTGTGGAGCGCGCTCGGCGGAGATGCTGTTGAATTGACCCGTCGCGATGAAGTACTCAGCCAACTCCTCAGCGCGTCTCCAGTTCCGGTTTCTGTATCCAAATCCCTTCCGAGTCCCAAGTTCCATGCCACCTGCGTGGAGGAGTTGCCCATGAGCTGCCGCCGTCGTCAACTTCGCGGCTTTAC
>CAZWGW010001110.1:0-2188 GCA_964633565.1 uncultured Planctomycetaceae bacterium | reverse complement strand
TGGCGGTCGGCGCTGTCGGCGTGGGGGTGTTCTATGTCGGCTCGGAGTTCCTGACATTTGAAGACGGCGTCGCGGACTGGTTCACCTGGCTGATGCTGCTGATTACCGTGGGGGGACTTGGGGCCGGACTGTTAATGCTGGTGGCGGGCACGCCGCAGTATGTCCCACGACTCCGAAACGAGCTGCTCTCGGCCCTCCACGACCACGACTTCGCGCGGGCGGCCAAACTGGGCCTCGACAACGCCAGGCGAATGGCGAAGATCCCCGATTTCCGCCACAACACTGCGGTCGCCATCGCACTGTCAGGAGACTACCCGCGCGCCCTCGCCGAGCTGCGGAATAACTTCTGCGATCACCCGAAGTTTGTTCAAAGCCTGCTGACCCAATCGGCCTTCTGCTTCGAAGAGGCGGATTACGCGCAATCCCTCGCACTCGCGCGACAGGCGGGCGAACGGTTGCCCGGAGATCCGGAGCCGCTCATCAAGGAAGCCTGGGCGCTGCGGCGTATGGGGCAGCCGGAGGAAGCTGAAGCCGTTGCACGGCGCGCTGTGAAAATGAACTCGGATGAGGCGGCACCGCACCTGGTCCTCGCCGGCCTGGCGATTGACCGGAGGGACGAACAGACCGCCCGCGCCGAACTGGCGCAGGCCGAACGGTTGTCGCCGGGGACCCCGTTCGGCAAGCTGGTGCAGGCCGAAGCGGCCCTGAGATTCGATACCGTCGACGCGGCCGCGGCGGCGATCGAACGGGCGGCCGCGGCGGCGAAGTCGAACCCGTTTGCCGTGATGGATCGCCAGGTGGCGCTCTTACGGGACCGGCTCCCCCAGATGCAGACCTCCTCGCTGAGCAAGATTCCCACGGAGGATTGATGTTTTCACGTTTCATCTCCTTTCGCATCTGGCTGATCGTGCCGCCGCTCTGGGCTGCCGCTGGTGCGGCCGACGACACAACCATCCCCATCCATCAACCGCAGCGGCTGGCCGTCGATTCGGTCCCGTGCGAGCGTATCGCGCTCGGCGAGCCGGACGACTACAAGCCGTGCATTGCGCGGCTGCCGGACGGCGAACTGCTGCTGACCGCCTTTCACCAGTATCCGCGCGACGGCAACCGCGTGCTGGAGCAGAACCTGCTGTTCCGCTCGCACGACGGCGGCCGGTCGTGGACCGGTCCTGACAAGCTCGACCTGCTCGGCCGCGAACCGTATCTCACGGTGCTCCCCGACGGCACGGTCTTTCTGACCGGCCATCTGCTCGCGGGCGACGTGCGCAACACGTGGGGCTACACTTGCGGGTTCCTGCACCGCTCGACCGACCAGGGCCACACCTGGACGTCGCTCCGCATCGAGTCGGAGCAGATCAAGCCCGGGGCGAGCAATCACTCCTCGCGCAATGTGCTGCCGCTCTCCGACGGCACGCTGCTGCTGGGGGTCGACTACGACGGCGGCGGCGGACCGTACCTGATGTGGCGCTCGGCCGACGGCGGCCTGACATGGGACAAGACGGGCGCCTGCACGCCGTCCGACTTTCAGAGCGTCTACGGCTTCTTCGGCGGCGAGACGTGGCTGTGGCAGGCCAGGAGCGGCTGCATCTGGGCGCTGGTGCGCGTCGACAGCAACGAATTGCCGATCTCCGGCCGTCCGATCGCCCGCCAGAATGACCAGAGCGACCATTTCATTCTGTTTGCCTCCGACGACGCCGGGCGCACGTTTCGCCGCGTGTACGATTTCGGCGATTACGGCGAGATGTACATGTCGCTGCTGCGGCTGCGGGACCGGCGGCTGTTGCTCACGTTCACTGTCCGCGACCTGCACGCTCCGCTCGGCGTGCGGGCGATTCCCGGGACCGAGACCGACGACGGGTTCCGATTCGACTTCGACCATGACCGGATCATGCTCGACACGCGGACCGGCGCGCGGCCGCAGGGGGGCGGCTTCGGTCCGACCGTGCAACTCGACGACGGCACGCTGGTCACGTCGTATTCGTATCGCGGCGAGGACGAGAAGACGCACCTCGAAGTCGTGCGGTGGAAGCTGCCGGCCGACCGGTGAGCGGCCGAACCAGCAGGAGCGTGATCATGTTTGCAGGCGTTGAAGCGCGGACACTGCCTGGTCCAACGATCGTGATTGATTGTCCGGCATGCGGTTGTGAGAACGTTGATGCATCGACGTACCAATACGGCGAACGGGCGA
>CAZWGW010001109.1:0-2196 GCA_964633565.1 uncultured Planctomycetaceae bacterium | reverse complement strand
GCAATCCCATTTGCACGAACTGGTGGCTGCGCTGGATCGACATCAGGTCCGCGAGCCCCGGGAGCACAAGTTTGGCGCCGCCGCTGTAGCCGGCGAATGGATGCGGCAAGACCGAGCCGATCACCAGCTTCAGGTCGGCCTCCATGAATGTCCGGTTAATCCGCAACTCGCGATCGCCGTACGCGATTCCCGTTCCCGCAAGGTCGCTGCGGCAGTCGTGGCACTCAACACGGCACCGCCTCCGCACCGTGTCACCGAGTTTCCACGACAGTTCCTGCTCCGTCAGTCCCCGATGCGAACCGACTGCGACGACCATCTTTACGGCCCGGTCGTCCAGTCCCGCCTGCGTCAGACGCTCCAGGACGACGGGCAACAAATCGGCCGTCCGCGTCGGCCGGGCGACGTCATCGATGACGATGCAGGCCGTCTTGCATCCTCGCGCCAGGTCGGTCAGCGGAAAGGAGTCAATCGGCTGATCAACCGCGTCACGAATCTCCTCTGCTGTAACGGCCGCGCCGCCCCGCGGCGGCAGAAAGTCGATCTGCCACGTTGCGCACGGGGACAGTTGATGCCGTGAATCCGCGTACCAGGCGGCCCAGGGAAGTTCGATTGACGTCACGTCGCGAGTGATTGCGGCCGAATGTGTGGGACGGAACCTGTCGGTCAGCCGCGTTTCCCCTCGATGTACCGGGCAATTGCTGCAACGCTGCGGAAATTCTCCGGGACCATTTCGTCCTCGTCGACCGCGATGCCGTAGGCCGATTCGATGTGGGCGATGAGATCGACCATGGCCACCGAATCGATGATGCCCAGTTCCAGCAGCGAATCGTCGTCGCTGAACTCGCCCACGTCCGCTGTCGCGGCGTTTCTGGTCAGAAATTCCCGAAGGTCCTCACGCATTGTGATCGCTTCCTGAATCAGCGTTTCAAACATCACGGTCTCCGACGGTGAGCCACCACGCGTCCTTGTCGTAGACCGCGGCCGACCACGGCCGGTCTTCGGGACAGTATCCAAACATCTGCGACGTCTCGCCACGCTGCCGGAAGCCCAGCGCCTGCAGCACGGGCCGCAACGGGTTTGTCTCCAGCATCGTCATGCTGATTGAACGCCATCCGGCCCGGTAGCCCGCCTGCGTTAAGGCGGCCACGAGCGCCTGGACGACCTCCGGCTCGTGCATGGGGAAAATGTCCTTCACGTGGACTTCGTCCCCTTCCCGGACGAACAGGAGGTAGCCGGCCAGTTGGTCCTTGTCTTCGGCGACCAGCATCTCCGTGCGGTAGAGCGGGTTGTCCGCGTAACGCCAGCGGAGGTAGCGGGAATCTCGCACCCCGACGACGCCGCTGAAGCCTGCGACCGACCGCCGGAACAGATCGTCGAATCGCTCATCGACGGTCGCGACATCCGCAGGCCGCACCGTGAACCTGCCGCGACGCCAGACAGTCACGTCGGTCCAGCGGCGGATTGGATCCAGGATTCCACCGGCGATTGCTCCGACGCGCGGCGACGATATTCTCTCGGCGATGAACGGGCCGATTCGCAATGGCTTGGCCAGTCGGATCATTGTGCCGATGGGGCGGTGGCCGACCCGCGCGTGGATGACGGCCATGCGGTCGTTGGGATGCGCGTACAGGAAATCGGCGCGGCCGTCGTCGATCGCCTGCCTGGCGGCCCGGCGGAGTTTCAGCGCGAGGCCGAGGGTGCGGTGGCTGGGCAAGACGGAGAAGTCTGCTCCGATCCAGCAATTACGGACGTCCCCCTCGACCACCACTTGGCGCGGCAGCGCCGCAGTGAATCCTACGACATTACCGAAAGTATTGTCTCGCGCCACCCAGACCAGCGCGTTCCCTTGTGGGTTTCGGGCATACAGCCAATCGAAACGATCACTACCCGCTGGCTGTGCCCGAGTTTCACTGAAGACTGCCGAGCAATCCCGCAGGCACGATGCCAGTGGTTCACTTGTGATGTCAAATTTGGTTGTGCCAGCAGTCAACATTGCCTTGCAATTACCGATTCGGAATGCCGATTCATCAGTACCTCCACGCCCAGTTAAGACTCTGCCCGTCCACCGGCCGCACGTACACCGCACCCTTGCCGCAGCCGTAGCCCTCTGCCGTCTGATCGTTCGCATACCCCTCGTCGATCGGAAGTCCGGTCTCCGGGTCTTTCACCCCCGGCGCCCACGTCATCCGCACCGGG
>CAZWGW010001108.1:0-2201 GCA_964633565.1 uncultured Planctomycetaceae bacterium | reverse complement strand
GCTGTGGGACATCGAGTCCGACCCGGTCCTCGCGGGGACGAAGCTGCTCGCCGAGGCGTGGGACGCCGGCGGCCTGTATCAGGTCGGCAGCTTTGTCGGGGACGCCTGGCGGGAGTGGAACGGCCGGTTCCGGGACGACGTCCGCGACTTCTGCCGCGGCCAGCCCGGTTCGCTCCGGCAAGTGGCCGACCGCATCGTCGGCAGTGCCGCGATCTACGGCCACGAGGAGCGCGAGGCGGAGCAGAGCGTCAACTTCGTGACCTGTCACGACGGCTTCACGCTCAATGACCTCGTCTCCTACAACGACAAACACAACGAGGCCAACGGCGAAGAGAACCGCGACGGCGCCAACGACAACCGGAGCTGGAACTGCGGCGTGGAGGGCCCGTCCGACGACCCGGAAATCGAAAGCCTGCGCAATCGCCAGGTGAAGAACTTCCTGACGGTCACGTTGCTGTCTCTGGGGATGCCGATGATCCTGATGGGGGACGAAGTCCGCCGGACCCAGCGCGGCAACAACAACGCCTACTGCCAGGACAACGAACTCAGTTGGTTCGACTGGTCGCTGGTGGAGAAACACGCGGACCTTTTGCGGTTTGTGCGGTTGTTGATCGAACGGCGACTGCTGCGCGATACGGAACACGAGCGTCGCCGGACGAGCCTCAACACACTGCTCGCAGAGTCGAAAAAGGCCTGGCACGGAGTGAAGTTGAACCAGCCGGACTGGCGGGACAACTCGCACAGCGTTGCGTTGTTCGCAGAGCTACGGAGGGAGAAGCAGTTCGTGTACATCATCCTGAACGCGTACTGGGAACCGCTCGACTTCGAACTGCCGAAGCTTGAGTCGGGGACGTGGCGGCGCTGGATCGACACGGCGCGGGAATCACCGGACGACATCGTTCCGACGCAGTCGGCGCCGCCGGTCGCGGGCGAAGCGTATCGAGCGGAGGCGCGCTCAGTGGTGCTGTTGATTGCGGATGTCACCTGATCGGGAAGACGGAAGATGAAAGTCACCATTCACGGCGCCGGCGGCGGCGAGGTCACGGGGTCCGCGTATCTCGTGCAGACCCGGGAGGCGAACGTCCTCGTGGACCTGGGGCTGTTTCAAGGGGCGCAAAAGACCGAGAACTACAACAACATCCCGAAGCGCGGCGCGTTCAACAAACTGAATGCCGTCGTGCTGACGCACGCGCACCTCGATCATACGGGGCGGCTGCCGCTCCTGACACGGGCGGGATACGCCGGGCCGATCCATGCGACGCCGGCGACGATCGACTTTGCCGACCTGATCCTCAAGGACTCGGCGCACCTGCAGCTCGGGGACGTGGAACGCCAGAACCGCCGCCGCACCCGTGAAGGGAAGCCGCCGCTGGAGCCGCTGTACACGAAAGAGGACGTGGACCGGCTTGGGCCGCTCTATCAGCCACTGGAGTACAACCAGCCGACGACGCTTGCGCCGGGGATCGCCGTACGTGCGGTCGAGGCGGGGCACATGCTCGGTTCGGTGAGCCTTGAGATGACGATCGAAGAAGTGGGTCGGACGCAGGTCGTGATCTTCTCGGGCGACCTCGGACCGCGCGGCGCGCCGCTCCATCGCGACCCGGTCCCGTTCAAGCATGCGGACGCCGTATTCATGGAATCGACGTACGGCGACCGGGACCACCGCTCGCTCCACGAGACGGCTGTCGAAACGCGCAAAGTGGTGAAGCGGGCCGTCGAGACGGGCGGCAAGATCCTCATCCCCGTGTTCGCCGTCGGGCGGACGCAGCTCTTGCTGTATCTGCTGGCCGGGGCGTTTCAGCGCGGCACGCTGTCGCCGTTCCCGATCTTCATCGACAGTCCCATGGCGATCGAGGCAACGAAGCTGTACCAGAAACACACGGAATTGTTCGATGAAGAAGCGCTCGCGATGCAACAGTCGGGGGACCTCCGCGAACACCTGGAGTCTGTCCGGTTCTGCCCGACGGCCGAGGACTCGCGCGCGCTCAACGACCAGCGCGGCCCCTGTCTGATCATGGCGGGCGCCGGGATGTGTACGGGAGGCCGCATCCTGCACCATTTCCGGCACAACCTCGCCCGGCCGGAAACGATGGTGCTGTTCGTGGGATACCAGGGGCACGGCTCACTCGGCCGCAAGATTGTGGACGGCGCGAAGTCGGTCACGATCTTCGGCGAGAAAATCCCCGTCCGCGCGTCGGTGC
>CAZWGW010001107.1:0-2203 GCA_964633565.1 uncultured Planctomycetaceae bacterium | reverse complement strand
ATGCAGAACTGAATGCTCGGCGGCTACGCCGCAACGGGCCGCAAATCGTTACACTGCGGCGTGCGGCCGTCAGCGTTTCGTGTGGAAAAAGACTTGCCACATCTGTTCCACCGAAAGCCGGCTCAAGCTGATCAGGCATCGCGCCGTCGCGGCCGGCAAGTGAAGCCGCACAGCCCCACGATTCCCATGCCCAGCAAAACCATGCTGGATGGCTCGGGAGCGGCTGCCAGCCGGATGTTGTCGTAGCGAATTGCATTTCCCCCAGTCGTACTCAGGCTTATTATGACAGGACTTGCGGGATCAGTGTCAAACAGCGGGGCGCCGGTGTCGGTTGCCGAGAGTAGATTCTGGCCGTCGACGAACACGTCAATCAGCAGGTACGAAGGCTGCATCGTGAAGCGTAATTCGTAATTATGAAAGTCGAATCCGGCATCGAAGTTAAATTGCCCCAGATTTGTGATACCAGGGTTTCGGTTCAGTTGGAACAATGTCGGGTCTGAGTTAGATCCGTTGATCAGCAGTGTGTAGTTTGCAAGCGTTGTTTGCAAAACGAGGCGTGAGAAGCGGCCGATGCCATCGTCTTCCAATTGAATGTCGGCTGACAACGACACGACGTTGGCGAGAGAAAATGGATTGACAAATTTCGGCGTCTGGAATCCTGTTCTCACTCCAGCAACGTCAGCATCTGGAGGATCGAGACTCAGCAGCTTGTTTCCGCCGACATCGACGATTCCCCCGCTGCCAGCACCGAACCATTTATCCAATTGGCCAAGATTATCGCCGACGGTTTCGCCCTCGAAATCGTCGAAGAATACCATTCCCGCCGTGCACGGGGCTGCCATTCCCATCACCACGACGATAGCCGCCCCCCAACACCGCCAATTATTCATCGGTCCTGCTTTCGATCACGATTTGTGCGAGTTGTGATTGCGCGAACCTGCGGCCGCGATGGATGCTCATGGGATTCCACCGCACCCCTCCATCCCATTGGGCGAGATTCCCATCCCAACCGGACGCGCCCGGTTCCAGAATCCTTCGAAATACGTTCTTCCGTTTTGCTTGTTGCCCCGGCCCGGCCCCACGGTCATACTGATGGGAATTCTTCGATGCGATCACTGATGAACGACTGTCGACCACTTCAGGCGCCGATCTCTGTCCCAATTGCGCCCCCTGGACCGATCGGGTCACGGCGCGAGGGCGGCTTTGAGTTGTGCATGCGCGACGCGCAACAGGGCTCAGACGCCGCGCTCGGAGATCTGCTGGACGGCTGCCGCCAATACCTGCTGCTGGCCGCCGGCCAGGCGCTGCCGACCGAACTGCAGGCCAAAGTCGGCGCTTCGGACCTGGTGCAGGAGACATTCGTCGAAGCTCACCGCGACTTTCCGCAGTTCCGCGGCCGCTCGCAGGCGGAACTGCTGGCCTGGCTGCGGCAGATCCTCCTCAACAACATTCGCGACTTGCAGAAGCACTTTGGACAGGCCGCCAAACGGCAGATCCACCGCGAAGTGCCACTGGAGGATCGCGGAGATTCCCGCCGCTCCACGCGTCCGAACCTGCCTTGCGACACTGAAACGCCGAGTTGGTTGGCGCTGTTGCGCGAGGAGCACGAGTCGGTGCGGGAAGCCCTGCAGAAACTCGCACCCGACCACCAGCAGGTGATCCGGCTGCGCAACATGGAATTGCAGTCTTTCGAGGAAATCGGCCACGTCATGGAGCGTAGTCCGGATGCTGCCCGCAAGTTGTGGGGCCGTGCGATCGTTGCCTTGGGTGAGCTGCTGGAAACCGGTGATGAATTCGACCGAGCATGAGAGCTTTGATGGCGGTTTGACCTCGTGGCTGGCGGAGCAGCACGCAGCCTTGGTGCACGGCTCGGCAGAGCGCGCGCAGGACACGGATGGGGGAGACGCATCGTCGGAGTGCGACTCGCAACACGCGCGGGCCAAAGCGGGGCTGGCGGCCCTGGAACGATTGCGGCAAGTCGAAGAACGGGCACGAGTCAGCGCCCATTGGACGCCGAAACCGCCCGTCGAGTCCGGCCCGCATTCGCCCCCGGTCCCGCGGATCGGCCGGTTCGAGATTCGAGAAGAACTGGGACGCGGCGGGCACGGCATCGTGTTTCGGGCCTTCGATCCGGTGCTCAAACGGGACATTGCGCTCAAGATCCCCAGGCTCGAAACGGTGCTTTCGACCGAATTGCGAAGTC
>CAZWGW010001106.1:0-2204 GCA_964633565.1 uncultured Planctomycetaceae bacterium | reverse complement strand
AGCCGCCCGGACGACGGCTGGATTCAGATCGATCCGTGCGTGTTCGTCGACTGGGAGCAGATCGAGCGGCTGATCGTCGGCAGCTATCGGCTGATCGCGCCGAAACGTCTGCGGTCGTAGCGACCCGGACGCTTTAAGCGTCCGGGTCGCTGGCGAACGCCCTCGTTGCGCGAGTGATTCGAGATTCCCCCCAGCTCAATACACGAGTCAGCTACGAACCGAGGTCCTGCTTGAATTCCGCCCGCAGTTGATCCAGATCGCGAATGAAGCCGGGCAGCGCCTCCACCCAACCGCGAAAGCTGATCGACGGATCCTTGCCGGCTGCATAACGATCCTCCGGCCAGTGCGGGCACGTCCCGACTGCCCAGAACGGGTCGGTGCCGCCCGGCTGGGGATCGACCAGGAACGTCAGAAACAGCGTGTAGCCCGGGGGAGCCCACTTCGATTCCAGCCCCCAGATTTCCTGCGCCCACCACTCCAGTTCGGCCGTGTGCCGGGTGACCGACCAGCCGCGATCCGCCAACAGTGAGAGCAGCTTTTCTTTCATGATTCAAGTTACGGATGCTCTCCGATGATCGCCCTTGCGACCAGGGCGAGAATGATTCCGAACGGCAGGTTGACCAGCAGCAGATAAACGGCCAGCATCGGCCCCTGGCGGAGCCCGAAATATCCCGCGCCGCTCTTCGGCAGAAAAAACAGAAACAGCGCCAGCACCGGAGCGAGGAAGTACAACAGGCCAAAGAGGTACAGGTGCGGCCAGACCGCATCGAGCACGAGGCCGAATGGGATTCCCCACAGCCCGCCCCAGAAGAGCGGCCGGTAGACCTCCGGAGACTTGAGTGAGACCGGCTCCTTGATCCCAAGTCTCTGTGCAATCCCCACGGCGAACAGCAGGTGGCTGAAGAGGACCACCACCAGTGCGCCAACCACTCCGGCCGCAAAGCAGATCGCCACTTGCTGTGTCACGGTCATGTTGACTCCTCTTTTGTTTGCCAATGGCCGGCGAATTCATCACCGGTGAGACCCGGCACGTCGACGGCGCCCTCACGTCTCGGGCGCAAGCTTAGTGGCGACAATCCCGCGCTACTCATCCATCCAGCGATCCGCCCGTCCTACAATCACTAAATTCAGATGGCATTTCCATTGACGTCGGCGACAATCGGAGTACGTATGCGAGAGTCCTAGCTTCGCGGAAACAGCGGCTCCCACGCCTGCGACGAGGCATGCAGTATTGCCAATGAATTGTTTGGGCACTGATGATAAAGCACGATCACTAGCCCGCAGTCCCCAAAGCCACGCGGACGGGCTGGCGAGGCGACCTTGCAGTAGTGCAGTAGTCGGCCCTTATCGTGCGCGCTGAAGTGGTTGCAGCTATCGTGAAAAAGGTTGTCCTGATACCCGAGCGCTCGATGCGTGAGAAGTTGCATTCCCGTCTCATTCTTGACTCGCTCCGAGCCCGCCCGGAAGGCTCCGACCGTCACGAGATACACGTTGCCGACCCCAGCCGTCAGCTCCTGAAACATGTTTTGCCAGGCCGTAACGGCTTGATTACCAGTACCGACGAAGTCGTCAAGAAAGACGACCGTATCGTCAGCGCCAAGGCCGACTCGCAGCAGGTCGCTCCTGCCAATGAAAAGTGACGCGAAGTGGCTCTGGGTCACACTGATTGCGATTCGAAAGTGGTGCAGCATGTTGTCGCCGCTCTCACCCGCGCTGGAAGAGAACGCCACGAACGCGAACTTTCCCCTGCGTTTGCTCAGATTTCGGTCCCAGCCGGGCAGCCGCCGCAGCAACGATCGAAACGCGTCGTGAAGTTGTTCGGCGGAGATAAACTAGACGGCATCCAGCAGCCTTGCGGCAACGTCCTTGTCGTTGTTGTCGAATTGATTCAGCCAATCGATGATCCCCGCTTCCGTGACACCATAGCGATAACTCCCGAACCGTTTCTGCCAACTCGACCGTCGGCGAGTGTCGATTGGAGTGTCGTTTGGTCGCGGCGTTCTCACTACCGAAGCCTCCGATCGGCTTTCAGCAGTAATAATTCGAGCAACTTCAACAATGTTTCCATCGAGTCCCACATGTCTTTCTCACCGTACATCAACTCAACGTCAATGTCGCCCAGTTGGTCCAGGAGTTTGTAAACATCCTTCGTAATCTCGCGAGCGAGTTTGTGCGACTCGGCCGCTTCGACGAGTGCGCCTCGC
>CAZWGW010001105.1:0-2214 GCA_964633565.1 uncultured Planctomycetaceae bacterium | reverse complement strand
CGGCTGGCTCAGTTTTCTGCAGGATTTTCATCTGGGCGGCTGCCTGGCGGATGACATGGGACTGGGCAAGACCGTGCAGATGCTCGCCATCCTCCAGGACCGGCGCAACCATCGCACAGAGCGACTCCCCTCGCTGATCGTGGTTCCCAAGTCGCTGATGTTCAACTGGGTGCAGGAGATCCACCGGTTCACGCCCGACCTGTCGTGCATCGAATACACGGGGATCGACCGCGCTCCGCTCCGCGACGAGTTTCCCAGGCACGACATCGTGCTGACGACGTACGGCACGCTGCGGCGCGACATCGTCGCCCTCCGCGAGTACCGCTTCGATTATGCCGTCCTGGACGAGGCGCAGACCATCAAGAATGCGGCGTCACAGGTCGCAAAAGCCGCGCGGCTGATCCAGGCGCAGCACCGCATCGCGCTCAGCGGTACGCCGATCGAGAATCACCTGGGCGACCTGTGGTCGATCTTCGAGTTCCTGAACCCGGGGATGCTCGGCCGCAGTTCGGTGTTCAAGCTGTATGCCGCGGACTCCACTGACGAGCAGTCCCGTAAGGTGCTCTCCCAGGGTCTCAAGCCATTCGTGCTGCGGCGCACCAAGCGGCAGGTGGCGACGGAACTGCCCGACAAGTTCGAGGAGACGATCTACTGCAGAATGGGCCGCCGGCAGCGGCAGCTGTACGAAGAATTGCGGGACCATTACCGCGATTCGCTGCTGGGTCTGATCCGGGACCAGGGGATGGGCAAGTCCCGGATGCACGTGCTGGAGGCGCTCCTGCGGCTGAGGCAGGCCGCCTGTCACCCGGCGTTGCTCGATCGGGGCGAGGCGGAGGAGGCGTTCGCCAAGCTGGACGTGCTCGTGCCGCATCTCGAGGAACTGATCGAGGAGGGGCACAAATCGCTCGTGTTCTCGCAGTTCACCAGCCTGCTGGCCGTCGTCAAGCAGCACCTGGACCGCAAGCACATCCGGTATGCGTATCTCGACGGACAGACCCGCAAGCGCAAGCAGGTCGTGGAAGAATTTCAAAACAGTCCCGACGTCCCGGTGTTTCTGATCAGCCTCAAGGCCGGCGGATTGGGCCTTAACCTGACGGCCGCCGAATACGTCTTTCTCCTCGATCCATGGTGGAACCCGGCGGTGGAGGCGCAGGCGATTGACCGGGCGCATCGCGTGGGTCAGACCCGGCAGGTGTTCGCGTATCGCCTGATCTGCCGCGACACGGTCGAAGAAAAGATCCTCGAACTGCAGAAACACAAGCGGGACCTTGCCGACGCGATCCTGGAAGAGAAGGGAACGATGCTCAAGGACCTCACGGCGGAGGACGTGCAGATGCTCCTGTCGTGAAACGTCACAGCCCCTCGAACAGCAGGCTGCCGACCCGGACGTACGTTGCCCCCTCCTCGATGGCGACCTCGAAATCGTTACTCATGCCCATCGACAGTTCCGGCAGGGAGTGCCCCGGCGCGAGCCGCTGCAGTTCGTCCCGGAACATGCGCAGTCGCTCGAATGCCGGCCGGGCCGATTCCGGTTCATCGACCAGCGCGGCCATCGTCATCAACCCCTCAATCCGCACATGGGAGAGGGCGGCGATTGTGCCCCACGCGTCCGACAGTTCCAGCGGGGCGAATCCGTCTTTCGATGACTCGCCGGTGACGTTGACCTCCAGCAGGACCCGCGGACGGAGTTGCATTTCGGCCGCAAGCTGATCGATGCGCTGCAGCAGCCGGAGCGAGTCGACGGAGTGAATCAACGCGGCAACCGGCAGCACGGGCCGCACTTTGTTGCGCTGCAGGTGCCCGATCAGATGCCACTCGACGTCGGCGCCCGGTTCACGGGCGCGTTCGATGAGCTGTTGCGGGCGGCTCTCTCCCAGAATGCGGACACCCAGGGCCGGGAGCTGACGCACCCACGCCAGGTCCGCGTATTTGGTCACCGCAACGAGATGTACGCTTGCGGGATCTCGGCCACACCGTCGACACGCCGCGTCCATCCGGCCCCGGACGCGCTCAACATTCTCGCGGAGTCGTGAATCGAGGGCGGACATATTGCCACGCCACGTCCGGCCTGTAGCCGGGGTCAGTGACCCCGGCCGAAGTCACATTTGACGCCCGATCGCAACCGGCCGGCCTCATTGAGGCCGGCAACTGAGTCACGCGCCGCGACAGTCACGCGACGACTGGCGTGTCATTCTTCGGGAACGAAAGCCATCA
>CAZWGW010001104.1:0-2228 GCA_964633565.1 uncultured Planctomycetaceae bacterium | reverse complement strand
AATACGCGCAACAGGCCACAGAACTGATCGAGACGCACGGCCTCGCCGGCGTGCGGCAGGCCGGTTACGAGATTCACCGCTTCGACGACACGGACAAGATCCAGAACCGGTTGCCGCTGACGGCAACACTGGAGCGCCGGTTCTTTAACGACTACGAACTCGGGTTCGACTTCGGGACGCAGTTCAACAGCAACGTGGCGCTGACCCCCCTGAGCCGGTACCTGTCGTCGCAGAACAGCGACAGTTTCCAGTTGCTCTTCTCGCCGACGGCCCAGCTCAACGTGTATGACAGCGGCACGTGGCGGACGGGGACGACCTACGCCGGCGACTACACCCTCAATGAAGGGAACTTCAGCCACTTCAACCTGCAGAGCTACCGGCCGGGGGTCTTCTTCGAGCAGGACGTGGCGACCGAGAACGGCCTGTTCGTGCCGCGACTGGACTATGAATTCGGGCTGGACGAGTTCAACTGGAGCACGTTCGCCACGCGGCACCAGGTGACGGCCTCGAGCGCCGCGCTCTGGTCGCAGGACGAGGCGACGATCGTGTACTGGTCGATCGACTACACCGACTTCCGGAACGACGGGGCGATCCCGTGGATCACGTCCCGCGACGGCTGGACGAACACGCTCGGCGCGTCGCACGAATTGGCCCTCCGTCAGCGCTGGCTGCGGCTGGTGCGGGGCGGCCTGCAGTTCCAGCGGTCGGACGCCGACGGCAGCGACTTCCGCTACAACGGCGTCGAGCTGAGCGGCGACGTCGTGGTGCCGCTGTGGTGGAAGTGCGAGGCCGAGCTGCGCGCCGGCTGGGGCTATCGCGACTATCCCGATTTCGTCAGTGGCCCGGCGCGGAACGAGAACATCATCACCGCGGGGGCCGAACTGCGGCGGGGCATTACGGAGAATCTGACGGCGGCGGCCGTATTCGCATATGACCGGTTCTTTTCCGACAACGTGCGGTTCGACGCGGAGCGGGTGCTGGGGGGGGTGATGCTGATGTATCAGCGATAGCGCCGCGCACGCGGCACGACGACGCGCAATCACGCGGAGTATTCCACCATGCGGCCACGCATCGCAGTCCTCTGTCTGGCGCTCCTGTCGTCGTCAGGTTGCACGTGCATCGACTGGAATCTCCCGGAAGGCTACGGTCCGGGCTACGAAATTGACTCCAGCCGGATCGGCACCGGCGAGCAGGCCATCATCCCGCGGACGGACGTCTGGTACTCAAACGGGGAGCCGATGGACTATCGGGATTTCTGAAAAGCTCGCATCGGGATTGGCGATCGAGTAGTGTACGCGCGAAGGCAGTCAACCCGCACCGACTCGAGAGACGACCATGCGCGCGTTCGTATCCTGTGCTGCGCTGTTACTCGTGCCAACGATGTTGCAGATCGTTGTCGCCGACGACGCCGTCGCCCCGCGGCGGCTGGTGCTCATCGCCGGCAAGCCGTCGCATCCGCCGCGGATGCACGAGTTCAACGCCGGTGCGCAGTTGCTCGCGAAGTGCCTGCACGAGTTCCCCGGACTGAAAGTGGACGTCGTCCTGAACGGATGGCCGGAAGACGAACAGGTCTTTGACGGGGCGGACGCCGTCGTGTTCTACATGGACGGCGGCGCCCGGCACGAACTGGTGCAGGACGGCGGCCGACGGCTCGAACTGGCCCGCGCGTGGGTCGAGCGCGGCGCCGGCATCGGCTGCATGCATTACGGCGTCGAAGTCGTCGCCGACCAGGCGGGGGCCGACTTCAGGCACTGGATTGGCGGCCACTACGAGCACGCGTTCTCCTGCAATCCGATCTGGGAACCGGAGTTCACGCGGTTCCCCGAGCATCCGACCACGCGCGGCGTCGAGCCGTTCCGGATCAAGGACGAGTGGTATTTCAACATGCGCTTCATCGGCGACCTGCCGGGGGCGGCGGCGGGCACGGTGGAGGGACTGCAGTTTCAGCCGATCCTCGTGGCGGCGCCGGACGATGCGGTCCGCGACGGGCCATACGTATATCCGCCCGGCCCGTATCCGCACATTCAGGCCGCGAAGGGACGCGCCGAGGCGATGCTGTGGACGGTCGAGCGCCCGGACGGCGGCCGCGGCTTCGGCTTCACCGGCGGACACTTCCACGACAACTGGGGGAACGACCAGCAGCGCAAGCTCATGCGTAACGCGCTGGTGTGGCTCGCCAAAGCCGAGGGGCCCGCCGGCGGTGTCGAGTCGAAAGTCACGGTGGCGGA
>CAZWGW010001103.1:0-2236 GCA_964633565.1 uncultured Planctomycetaceae bacterium | reverse complement strand
GGTTATCGACAATGCCCGTAAAGGCGATTCGCCGGCTGTCCGGCGACCACGCCGGATAGACGTAGCCGTTCGGGGTCTTACTGATCATCGCCACGTCGCTTCCATCAGCCTTCATCGTGTACAGGCACCAGCGGCTTTCCGCGCGGGTGGAAGTGAACGCGATTCGCTCGCCGTCCGGCGACCAGGCAGGGTCGGCGTCGTTTGCCGGGTTGTTGGTGATGTTCGTCTCTCCCGTACCGTCGGCGTTGATGACGAACAGTTCCCACCCGAGGGCGGGGTCAGTCGTCTCGCGGCGGAAACAGAGTCGCTGGCCGTCCGGAGACCACGTCGCAGATCGCTCCGGCTGCGGACTGCTGGTCAGTTGTCGCTCCCCGCTGCCGTCGGCATTCATCACGTACAGGTCGTGGCTCGTGCCCCGCCACGACTCGTAGGCAATCTGCGTCCCAGCGGGCGACCACGCCCCGCCCACGTTCGCATAACTGCCCGACGACAACTGGATCAGGTCCGCAGTCCCGGGCCGGGCGAGGAACAGCTGCTCATTTCCCATCCGGGATGAGGAGAACGACAGCGGCACGTCTGTCACGGCGGCCAGTCGCTTGACGATGTCGGCCGGACTGATGCGTCGCGGCGGGTGCTTGATCGCCGGCGGCGCGACAACGAACTCCACCGATTTTCCCTGCTGCACGATGAACTTGAACGCGACCGTTTTTGTGTCGGCCAGCGGCTCCAGGAACCAGAAGTGGACGTCAGTGTTGACATAGGGCCCGTGGACCTTGAGTTCCCGCTGCTGGTCGTCGAGCACCAGCAGCCGCACGTCGTCGTTGATTGAGTTTCCTGAAATCCTGATCGCGACGTGCGGCAGGTCGCACGTGACGTTGGTTGTACTGGTTCCGCCGCTCCCACCTTTGCCGTAGTTCCAGTCGGTATCGATTTCAAAGTTCTTGTTCCCGGCGGAACCACTATATGAAGCGCCGTGGCGTGCGGCCCCCAGGTTGGTGTATTTCACCGTCCCTGTGCCGCCGAGCGACGCGACTTCGATCGTCACGCTCCCCAGTGCCTGCGACTGGCTGACGAACTCCCCCCGGTCCTTCTCGGCCAACGGGACGGGGGTGGTCGTCCACGATTCGTTCGCTGCAAACGGGGCCGTCACCTGCCGAAACAGGCGCATTTCGATCTTCCAGGCCGCTTCATGCGGGGAGAGCGAAAAACTGTACTGCTGCGATTCATTCCCCAGTGCGTCGAAGTACTTGATGTCGCGCGCGTACCAGTCCTGTGTGACCTGGCCGTTCTGCGAGATCTCCATCTGCGGTTCGATCGTAATGTGCTCGCGGTCCCTCCCGTTCTCCTGCCAGACATTGACGCGCGACGTGAGGCCGTTGAGCACAACGGTCAGGTCGTCGACTGTGGCCGTCACGGGATACGGCTGCGGCGTCCACGTCGGAGGCGGTCCTTCTGCAGCGAGGCCTCGGTCGGGGACGTCAAACTCCGCCACGACCTGGTCGTGAATGTCGTAGACCCGGACCTTGAACGTCTCCCCCGGGTGCCGGATGCGCGGCAGCGAACTGTGCGCAAGAATGTGATCAAAGGCCTGTCCCGGCGAGTTCACCGACAGCGGCCGGGACCCTCCCGTCCCCGAACTGCTGTTGGCGCTGATCCCGTCGAGGCCGGGGTTTTCATCCTCGACCTCTTCGCCATGTTCGTTGACGGCAACGCAACGGGCCCACCAGTCGAAGTCCTGGTGCCGCAGGCTCCGGGCGTCGCGGCAGGACAGCCACAGCATCAGCTGTTCGCCGTTGGTCGATTCGCTCAGCGGCTGGCTTTGCCTGAATGGGAACAGCGAGAACCCCCGCGGCCGCACCTCGATATTGAACGTGTGGCTCGTGCCCCAGGTCACCTCTTCCAGCACCAGCAGCCGGCCGTCGGGCATCTTCACCGACTGCAGACCGAGCGGCGCCGGCTCGCTCCGGTTGAGGCCGACCATCAGCGCGGCAAACCCTCCAAAGATCAGGATCGCCAGCATCCCGCCTCCCAGGATCAGGAGCCAGGGGGAGATGCGGCGGCGCGGCCGTTCCGGAGCAGTGTTCGCAGCAGGTGTCGTGGTCGGGACCGTATCGGACATGGAATTACGTTGTTGGTGACGAGGCATTGGTCGGACCAGCGACCTGGTCGACAGAGTCACCGTATGCCGACGGTCGCCCGAATGCAAGCCGTGGCGGCTTGCGTCGACGAGGCGATC
>CAZWGW010001102.1:0-2245 GCA_964633565.1 uncultured Planctomycetaceae bacterium | reverse complement strand
AATCACACTAGCCCGAAGCGCAAGCGAGGGAATGGACGTCCAACGTCACAAGTTCCCTCGCTTGCGCTTCGGGCTGGTGTGCTCGGCAGACACGCGCGAAGGCGCAACATCGAAAGCGAGTTGCTGGGTTCGGACTGGCGTTACACCGCCACCGCTGCGCATCGACCTTCCCGGCAGTCCGCCCCCCGGCCCGGGACGCCCCGCGGGGGTCGGGTTTAAACAATAAAATTTGCCCGTTTCCACGCCAAAATTTGCGACATCGTCACCGCCCGGAAAAATTGAATTCTGTACACCCGACCCCTGTCTACTGGGCGTCCAACCCCGCTGGGGGCGATCTGCCGGGCGCCCTGTTACAAAGTCGACGCCCTCACGCGGCAGATCAACCACTCTTTCAGAGACTCATTCCAGATCGATTGACGTGCGGATCGCGCAGGCTCAGAATCTGGTTGTTCGCAATACATCGCCCCCAGCCTCGCGGGCTACTCATGGCGGCGCCGCTCCAGATCGGGATTCTCATCGGGCACGGCCTGAACGTGCCGCTGCCGGAAGCCGTCACGACGGCCGCCAGCGCCGTGAATGATCTTCGCAACAGCGGCCTCGCCCTCGACGTCTGGATCGACGCGGCGTCCGCCAAATCGCTCAAACGCCTGGCTCAACGGCCCTGCGACCTGCTGCTCTATTACGGACACGGCACGGAGGACGGCAAACTGCTGTTTGTCGATGCCGAGCAGAGCTTCGACCAGCTCAACGGCACGCCGGAACTGAAAGCGCTCTGGGGCCGCCTGCACGGCGTCATGCTCATGGCCTGCCGCAGTAACCAATTCGCCGGCTCCCTCCCGTGTCCGTGGATCGCCTTCGGGGACGACATTCTGCGCGAGGCGCCGAAAGGGTTCATCCATGAATTGCTGGCCGCGCTCCGGCGTCAGCCGCTGGCCCAGGCGTTGCAAACCGCGCGTGCGGAAGTCGCGACGAAAATGACTTCGGAGTTTCCCGACGACCTGGTCTTCTCCGCCGCGCCGTGGCCCGACGTCGCCGTGCCGCCGGGGGCGTTTCGAATCGTGCACGGTCCCCCCGGCCTGCTCGATCGCGTCGAATCGGACATTGCCAGCATCGAGTGGGAAGGCCGGTCGTACCCCGAGCACGACCCGTTCGTCGGCCGGCTGAAGGACCTCGCCACGCTGCTGGAACTCCCCGTGCCGGGATCAGACGGCCGCGCGGTTCAGTCGTACTGGGTGCACGGCAGCGCCGGCATCGGCAAATCGGCGCTGCTGCGTCAGCACGCCTGCAACGTGCGCGACCTGGCGTTCTCGGACGCCAAGAAGCCGGTCTGGCTGCTGCACGCGTACTGCCAGAACTGCGTCCAGCCGGACGACCTGCAGCGACTGGTGTGCCGGCAGGCGGCCAGGCTGTATCGCTGGGATCAGGTTCCCGCTTCGTTTCATGAACTCTTCAAGCGGCTGCCGTCCGCGGGAGGGACGCACGTCTGGGTGCTCGACGACCTGTCATACCTGCGGCCGGCGATCGGGAAGGAACAGGATTCCACGCACACGGCACAGGCGATTGCCGAGCAGGCGAAGAACGCGGCTGTTCACCTGCAGTTGGTCTGCAGCGCCCGGTTTTCCGGGCCGCTGGGCTGGACTCCGATTCACGTCACGTCGCTCACCGCAGCGGAAGCGGTCGACCTGGCCCAGCGCGTGCGAGGGCAGGCGAACCTGGGTTTTACGCTTCAGGATCAGATCGACGCCGGGCGGCTGTTCGCCCGCTGCGGCGGGTCGACGGTGCATTTCAAGCGGGCGCTGATCCTCTCCGTCACCGGTCAGCGCACGATTGCGGACGTGGCCGATGAACTGGAATCGAGCTTTGCTATCGACACGATGGACGAGGAGCAGCTCTCTCGGCAGATGGTGGCGAAGGAACTGTGCCTGCTCGATGAGATCGAACCGAAGCACGGTTTCCGATACCGGACGTTTCTGGAACGACTCTGGTCGCTGGTCTGGCGCGTGGACGTGTTTACGCTCGACGAACTGCAGACCTGGCTTCCCGGTCGGTTTGTCGTCGACGCCGCGGCGGGCAACCCCCGCAAAACGCTGACTGTAGGATTGACCCAGCTCGTTCGTCTGGGCTTTCTGGCGACGCTCAAGCTGAACGGCAAAGATGTGTATTCACTCCCTCCGAACCAGCGCCTCGTCGTCAAGGCGATCAGCAGCGACGACCCTGCGCTGAGCGTTGTGCTGCCGTTTCGAGC
>CAZWGW010001101.1:0-2246 GCA_964633565.1 uncultured Planctomycetaceae bacterium | reverse complement strand
GAACTCCTGCTCGATCTCCTCCTGAAAATGCGGCAATTCGGTCGCATTGTAGTAATCCGAGTACGGATCGAGCTTGGACAACATGCCGTGGACCGCGGCCTCAATCAACTCACGCCGGTCAACGTCCTTGACGTAGTTGCGATCGATCTGTTCGAACGTATCGACGAAGACCCGCATCAGCTCGTAGTACTCGTCCTGACTGATTTCGGGCGACGCTGCAGTCGGAGGCGCATCCGGTTCAGACTGTCCGTCCGGCGCCGGCTCTTGCGCAGCACAGGCTCCACCCAGGGCGGCCGCGAGACCAACGACCGCCATCCAGGCACAATCACGCAGTGACATTCTCATACCGACGCTCCAACGGGATCAGGAACCGCGGAACAAATCCACGATTGTCGATTTTAGGACAACGACGATCGGACAGCAAGATGCGCCCAAAACCCCCGAAAATCCCCGCTGCGGAGTACGCCGGCCTCACTTTTCCGCGGCCGACCCATGAGGCTCCCTGGAGGACCGCCGGCGCTGATCGTCCCGTTCACGGCGTCCCCGGAAACTGGAACTTCACCTCCTTCGGGTGCGCCCCGTCCTTCCCGATGAAGATCCGGTTGGGATACCCCTTCTTGGAGATGTTCAGGTTGTACTCCACCTGCGCATCGGTCCCCGTCACGCTGAAATCGAATCCGTCGAACGTGCTGCTCGACACCAGTTGGAACTCAATCCCGGTCCGGTCCTCGGAGAGTTTCCACGTGTCCTTGTAGGTCCCCTTCGTTTCCAGCCCGATCGGCCGCATTTTTCCGATCGTCCCGCCGGTCACCGTGATCGTGCCGTCAAACCGGCCGAACGTCCCCTTCTCGGAGGTCGTCCGCAGGTGCCAGCCGGTGCTGTCGTACCAGACGTAATAGCGCGGCGCCTTCTGCGTCAGGTCGTTGCTCACGCGGCCGTTGGGGTCGATCTCGGCGCCGTCCTTTGTGACGGCCGATGCGGGGGCTGGAGCCGCCTCCTCGGCGTCGGCTCCCCATGCGGAAATACCACACAGACTCAGGACCACCATGCAGGGGAATGGTCTCATGGAATTGCCTCCGGATGTCCAGACCAATCCGAACCGGCCAGCGGATCATTCGGACTTGGCATGACGAGCCAGGAACTCCTGCACAGCGCGGCGTGAGATCGCTTCCTGCTCCAGAGTGTACTGGCGCAAGAACTCCGCCCTGGGCGAGCGTCGCATCATCAACTCACCGGCCGCCAGGATTCCGCAGATCGCGCGCATCCGCTCCTGCGGCGACAGCGCCCGAAAACGGGCAACCTCCTCCGTAATAACGCATTCGTCGCTGGGAAAGTCAATCTGCATATCCCCAGTGTACTGCACCGGCAGAGTTTCCGATTCACACAGAGATCCATCTAACCAATAATCTCCCAGATCGGCTCGGCCCCCTCCACCCCCACCAGCTTCTGGTCCAGGCCGCCGTAGAAGTACGTCAGCCGGTTCGGGTCCAGCCCCATCTGCTGCAGGACCGTGGCGTGCAGGTGCTTGACGTGCAGCCGGTTCTCGACGGCCGCGCTCCCCAGTTCGTCGGTCGTGCCGTAACTCACGCCCCCCTTGATGCCGCCGCCGGCCAGCCACATCGTGAACCCGTAGGCGTTATGGTCGCGGCCGGTCCCCTTTTCGTACTCGGCCGTGGGCTGGCGGCCGAATTCGCCCCCCCATGCGATCAGCGTCTTCTCCAGCAGCCCCCGCTGCCTGAGGTCCGCCAGCAGCCCGGCGATCGGTTTGTCGGTCTCGCCGGCGTGCATGTTGTGGTTGTCCTCCATGTCAGTGTGGGCGTCCCAATTGTCGTCGTTATGGGCGCCGCCGGAATAGAGCTGGACGAACCGCACTCCGCGCTCCACGAGCCGCCGGGCCAGGAGGCACTGCCGGCCAAACGTGGCGCACCTGGGGTCGTCGAGGCCGTACAGCTTTTGCGTCGCCGCGGTCTCCTGCGTGAGGTCGACCGCATCCGGCGCATGCATCTGCATCTTGAACGCCAGTTCGTAGCTCGCGATACGGGCCGACAGGTTGGAGTTGTCCCCCCGCGGTGCAAGGTGCTCCTCGTTGTAATCGCGGAGCGCATCGAGCAACCGCCGCTGGGCGTCGAGCGACAGTTCTTCCGGCGGCTTCAGGTCGAGGATCGGCTCCCCCTGCGAGCGCATCACGGTTGCCTGGTACGTCGCCGGCATGAAGCCGCTCGACCAGTTCTTTGGCCCCGAGATCG
>CAZWGW010001100.1:0-2251 GCA_964633565.1 uncultured Planctomycetaceae bacterium | reverse complement strand
CGCTGCTGCAGCAGCCGGACTATCAGGGCTATCGCGTGCTGCCGAACCAGATGGTCAAGATCAAGCAGCAGCAGGACAACGTGCAGTTTGCCGCGATGGTGGAGAGCATGGACGAGAGTTTCGGCCGGCTGCTGCAGAAACTCGCAGCACTCGGCGTGGCGGACAATACGATCGTCATTTTCACGTCCGACAACGGCGGCATGTCGGCGGCAAACTTCGGGCGGCCCGAGCGGGTCATCCCCCAGTCGCAACTCGACGCGGCGTTCTCCACGTCCAACCTGCCGCTGCGCGGCGGCAAGGGCTGGCTGTACGAAGGGGGCATCCGGGTCCCGCTGCTCATCAGGTGGCCCGGCCGGGGCCGGCGGGGAGTCGTGTGCGACGTGCCGGTGATCAGCACGGACCTGTATCCCTCGATTCTGGAGATGATCGGCGTCCCCGCCCGACAGGAGCAGCACCGCGACGGCGTGAGCCTCGTCCCGTTATTGACGGGCACGGGCGAACTGGAGCGGACAGCGATTTACTGGCATTTTCCGCATTACAGCAACCACGGGATGCAGAGCCCGGGCGGAGCCATTCGTGCGGGGGACGACAAGCTGCTCGAGTATTTCGAAAACGACACCGTGCAGTTGTTCAATCTGCGCGAAGACCCGGAAGAGCAGCACGACCGGTCGCGCGAAGACCCGGAAACGGCCGAAAGGTTGAAGGGTATGCTGCACCGCTGGCGCGAGAGCGTCGGCGCCCAGATGATGGAGGTGAACCCGGAGTTTCAGCCGCAACCGGCGAGCAGGTAAGTCAGGCTCCCGCCTGACGGAATGACCTGTTCACCACAAAGACTCAAGAGGACACGAAGAGATGGCAGAAAAATGGGGGGTAAAAAATGAGGCGTCGAAAGTGAGGAGTCAGGCGGCATCATCAAAGGATTCAATTGCCGCAAGAAACGCAAAAAGACGCAAAAAACGCAGGACGACACAGCTTTTGCGTCTTTTTGCGTTTCTTGCGGCTCAGAACCGTCACGTCATGCCAACGCGACGTTTAACGATCGACGAGTGTAGGCGGGTTTCTCCGAAATCCGCATTCCCGGCCACAAACGGCCGACGTGATCACCGGCGGCAACCGCCAATGGCACGCATCCCGCATTCTGCTGTACGACGGACGTCCACGTCCGTCGATCAATGAAACGCAACCGCCAGCGACGGACGAGGACGTCCGTCGTACAGACCGGATCGTCAGTCGTGAGTCAACAAATCTGGTCGCATGCGTAAATCTTGATATGATCAATCGCATCGCTTCGCACGTTCCATTCGAACCTGCTCCGAGTCCGTGATGCTCACACATTACTCTGAGGCATCGAACGTCGGTTGCGACGGATGCTCGCGACGGGACTTTCTGCGCGCGGGGGCACTCGGCGTGGGAGGGTTGACTCTGCCGTGGCTGCTGCAGCAACGGGCGCTGGCCGAATCTGCGGATTATCTTCGCGACCGGGCCGTCGTCCTGCTGTTCCTCTCGGGCGGGGCGACACACATTGAGACGTTTAACCCCAACATGGGGGCCCCATCCCCGTACTGCAGCATGACGGGCGAGGTCCAGACGTCGCTGCCGGGCGTGACGTTCGGCGGCACGTTCCCGCAACTGGCGCGGCACGCGCATGAGATGGCCGTCGTGCGGTCGTTCCAGCATCCGATCGGCGGACACGTGGAAGCGATCGTGCACGTGCTGACCGGCGGGACTGATCCGGTGGGTAAGGGGAATGCCGGCTTCAGCATGGGGGCGGCGTATTCGCGGTTACGCGGCGCCAACGATTCCCGCACGGGGATGCCGACGTTCGCACTGTTGAATTCCGAAGAGGTCGACCCGCAATACCGGAATGAACGAGGGCGCGTTGAACGCGGCTCGGCTCCGAACGGGCTCGGCGCGAATTACGCGCCGTTCATCCCGGACGGCAAGGGAGACGCGGTCAGCAACCTCACGCTGAACATGCCGTCCGGACGACTGGATGATCGGCGAGCGCTGCTCGCGGCGCTGGATCGCATTCAGCGGACCGCGGATGAGACAGACATGCTCTCCGGCGTCGACAAGTACACGCAGCAGGCGTTCGACGTGATCCTGGGCTCGGCGGCGGAAGCGTTCGACCTCACGCGCGAAGTCCCAGGGCTTGTCGAGCGGTACGACACCAGCAGCGTCCAGGTCGGCAAGAAGGCGTTCCGGCCATCACAACTGGGGCGGCATCTGCTCACCGCGCGGCGATTGATCG
>CAZWGW010001099.1:0-2254 GCA_964633565.1 uncultured Planctomycetaceae bacterium | reverse complement strand
GATCGAGCTCCTCCGCGGTGGGCACCGGTCCGGGTTGCGTCGTTGATTTGCTGCGCTCGTAGCGCACGGCTTCGGTCAGCATCTGCCGATACTTCGTGTCAGTGGCCTTCCGGGCCGCGTCGCGCTGCGCGCGGAATGATTCGCTGGAATCGACCCGCTCGCGCGCCTCGGCATACAGCGCAATCTCCCCCGGCACCGAAGCCTGCGCCGGCCAAATCGTATCCAGTAGATTTCCGCCGACGTAGATCAGCAGGATCGCCACCAGCGCCAGGATCAGCTTCGATGGATGCACCGCAGCTCGGAATGAGCGGAATAGCTGCGTAAACGGAAACGTCGATTTGTAGTCAATCCCCCGAACGATCGTCGGCTGATCTGCCATATGTTTGCCTCAACTTTCCCTGCCAGCGTGTGTTACAGGTTGAGCGGGGAGTATAAGGCCTCGACGCGCAGGTTCAAAACCACGCGGTGGTATTGAATCTACCCAACGGTCCGGGAGCAGTCAGGCGCGCGAGCGCCGACGACCCGAGGCTGCCGCGGTGGCCAACAGCACCGCGGCGGCCGGCTCAGGAACGGGGCGGGCATTGCTCACATCGAGCGTGAGGTTGAAGTTCTGCGCCAGCCGTGCGAAATCGACGATGTTCACGCTGCCGTCGTAGTCGAAGTCCCCGTCTGCCCAGGTTCCGACGGCGTTAAAGTGGCTGGCGAGCGCAGCAAAGTCGGTCAGGTCGACCCGACCGTTTGCGTTGGTGTCGCCGAACAGCGCATAAGCGACCAGCACCGAACTTGCATCCACCTGTTGACCGGCAAAACCGACCGCGAGCAATTGCGGCCACTGCGTCGCCTCGGCATACGCCAGCCCCACGCGGGAATCGAACGCCGCTGTGGAAGAGACAATCCCCGGCCCGGTCCAGGCGCCACCAACGTAGCCGGTTGCAAGCAGTCCGCGGATCTCCGTGATCGGACTCACCACGTCGTAGTCGACAACCAGCGCCGAATCCGCTAAATCCAGCCGACCGACCGGCGCGATCGAGAGCTCGCGCACGACACTGGTCTGGTCGGGGCCGTTAGCGCCGGGGCGGTCTTCCAGGCGTAACGTCGCGTTACCGATTTCCAGCCGCGCCAGCGCGCTGCCTGCGGTGGAAACGCCGTTGTATGTGCCGGCTTCGAGGTCGAACCGTGCGACGCGGCGGAGCTTGAGTGTCCCGCCGCCGACGACGCTCAGCCTCGCTTGCGCGGTTTCACCTGCCGCGACAGACTGATCCGCGATGTCGCCGGCAACGCTCAGAGTCGATCCGGTGGCGACGCTGATCGTCGTATCGGCAAGCAGCGCGATGTTCCCAGCCAGAAGGTTTGCTCCCGCGGCGTTGTGCAGTGCGCCGATGCCGTTGGCGCCGCTGCCTCGCAAGAACACATTGCTTGACGGAACGATCAGGTCCGCGGCGGCGCCGTCGAGTTGAAGCGTGCTCCCGTCCGCGTCGAGTTGAACACCCGCGGTGCCCAGCGCGTCACCGTGGGCGATCCGCAGCACCCCTCCAGGTGTCGCCGGCGCGCCGGTGGGCGCTGCGCCGAGGAACATGCGCGCGGCCAGCGGATTTGCGGCGGCGAGCGTCAGCGTGCCGCCAACACCGATCGTCGCTTCCACTGGCCGGGCCAGAAGTCGAATCGACCCACCGTGAACCGCGCCCGCGAGGGTCACATCGCCACCGCTCGGTATGACGATCGGTTGCCCGATATTCCCGCCCAAGTCGACCGGTCCGGTCAACGTGAGCGCCCCAGCCAGTGTGGTCACGGAATCGACGTCGCCGGCGGCAAACGCGATCGGGTTGGGTATCGACTCTCCGTCGAGCGTACCCATTAACGTCGGCTGTCCGGCAAAGTAGATCCGCCCCGTTCCGAGCGCTGTGTCGTTGGCCACCCGCAGCACGACAGGCGTGCGGTCGGCCGACAGCTCGATCTCGCCGCTCCACTGCGGGTTGCTGGAAAAAAACGTCGCCCGTGCCGCATTCATCAGCCGAAATCCGCCGGGCCCGGCGAACGCGCCGTAAACGTTGATCGTGCCGTCGACGACACCCAGGCTCACGTCTGGGCTGGCCAGCATGACGGGCGCGAGAAAGTTGGTGACCGCGTTTGGCGAAGTCCCGCCGACCATCACCCCCCCACCGGTGATCGTCCCGCTGCCAAACGTAGCGGAAGAGCGGCCTTCGACGCGGATAGGCCGCGCGATCGAAACTGATCCCCCGCCGCGATCGTTAAG
>CAZWGW010001098.1:0-2275 GCA_964633565.1 uncultured Planctomycetaceae bacterium | reverse complement strand
AGACGAAGGCGTCGATCAAGGGGAGGCCGACGTACCCCAGGCCGATGACGCCGACCGTGGCCTGTTGTTTTGTAATGCGGTGGAGCAATGGGTCAAAGGCTGGCGGTGCCATGGTTGATTCTGATCTGGTGTGGTGGAGCCTCATGCTGGCTGAAGAATCGAGGCGGCAGATTGCGGACGCTCACCGGGTGCCGCGTTGAGCAACCGGGTCAACGTCTCAGTCCGGCCCGGCGATGTCAGGCGATTGCACGTTCCCTGATCGAAATGCGGTGTCCAGTTAAAGTGTCACATTGCAGATTGGCGTACGATCGTCGTCAACGACATTCCGCGGCCGGGGATAAGATGCCGCTCCCACCCGGAGTGCCGGATGCGATTGTAACGACTGTGAGGGCTGAGGTCCGTTGATTGACGCAAACTGCTTCGGTCGTGAACGCATCGTGAACGCCGAAGCGTGTAACGACAAAACGCTCGATCGACTGTGTCGTGCGATCATGGTGGTCTCGCTGATCCCCCCCCAATTCCCGGTGATCGCTGGCGGAAGGCCCGGTCCCGTGCGACAATCCTCCCCAACATATTCAGCGCTGCGAGAGACGCTTTCATTCGGGAGAAGCGTGCGGTGCTGCAATCACGTCTATGACCGGCGTCACCGAGATCCTGGTGTCAATTGAGCGGGGCGATCGCCACGCGGCTGAGCAACTGTTGCCGCTGGTCTACGAAGAACTCCGTAAGCTCGCGGCCGCACGGATGGCGCACGAAAGATCGGACCACACGCTCCAGGCGACGGCACTGGTCCATGAGGCGTACATCCGCCTCGTCGATACGCAGCACGCCCAGCACTGGAACAGCCGCGGACATTTCTTCGCGGCCGCCGCGGAAGCCATGCGGCGGATCCTGGTGGAACGAGCGCGCCGGAAGGAATGCGTCAAGGAAGGTGGAGGTCATCGCCGGGTTGAGGCTGGTGAATTCCGATCTGCAGACGAAACGTCTCCGATCGATCTGCTCGCGCTGGACGACGCGCTGGAACAACTCGCTGCGACCGACCCCCGACGGGCCCAACTCGTAAAACTGCGGTTCTTCGCCGGGTTGACCAATGAACAGGCAGCCGACGCTTTGGGAATTTCATCGTCAACCGCTGACAACGACTGGGCTTACGCCAAGACCTGGTTGCGGCTCCGAATGACGGGTGGATGAGTTTTTGGAATTCCCGAGATTCTCCTGGGTACAGCGAGCGCGGATCTCGCACTGTTCGGGTGACGAACAGGCAAGGGTGTCGGCAATGCCCCATCAACTGATCGACGACGCCGAAGTTTTTAACGCGGCTCGCAGAATCGAGTCCCCCGAAGCTCGTGCGGAATACCTCGCACAGGCGTGCGGAAGCAACGATGCGTTGCGGGCGCGGGTCAATCGGCTCCTTTGTGAATTCGACTCGCAGCCGAGTTTTCTCGAGCATCCTGCCGTGCAGTGCATCGCCACCGAACTGGAAGCCGACACCAGCCATGTTGTGGCAGCCAGCACGTCCGGCGACCGCACGCTGCCGCATTTCGACGATATCCCGCTGGACTTCCTCGAACCGTCCGCACAGCCAGGCTCCCTCGGTCAGATCGGACACTACACCGTCACGGAAGTCATCGGCCGCGGCGGGATGGGGATCGTGCTCAAGGCCCGCGACGCGAGCCTCGACCGCGTCGTGGCGATCAAGGTGCTGGCCCCGGAGCTGGCGTCGAACGCGACGGCCCGCAAGCGGTTCGTGCGCGAAGGCAAGACGGCCGCCGCTGTCACGCACCAGCATATCGTCACAATCCACGCCGTCAGCGAGGACCGGCTGCCGTACCTCGTCATGGAGTGCGTCAGCGGCCAGTCGCTGCAGGACAAACTCGACCAGCAGGGCCCGCTGGAACTGCGGGAGATCCTCCGCATCGGCACACAAATCGCTGCGGGGCTGGCAGCCGCGCATGCAAACGGCGTGATCCACCGCGATATCAAGCCCGCGAACATCCTGCTCGAGAACGGGATCGAACGGGTCCGCATCACGGACTTCGGCCTGGCGCGGGCCGTGGACGACGTGACCATGACGCGCCCGGGCGAAGTTGCCGGCACGCCGCAGTACATGTCCCCGGAACAGGCGCAGGGGCAGCCGGTCGATGTCCGCTCCGACCTGTTCAGTTTTGGCAGCGTGCTGTATGCGATGTGCACCGGCCGGCCGCCGTTCCGCGCCGAGTCGACGATCGATGCCATCCGGCGAGTCTGCGACGACACGCCGCGGCCGATCCGCGAG
>CAZWGW010001097.1:0-2280 GCA_964633565.1 uncultured Planctomycetaceae bacterium | reverse complement strand
GCGAGCAGCCGATCACCGGCTACCACGAGACGAACTTCTCGATGGCCTACAGCTCGCACATCTCGTGGCAGGACGCCAATTCGCCCGTGCCGATGGAAGTCTACCCCTCGCTGGCGTTTGACAGCCTGTTCGAGAACCACGGCAGCCAGCGGGCCCGCAGCATCCTCGATCGGGTGCAGGAACACGCCCGCTCCCTCAGCCGCCAATTGAGCCATGCCGACCAGGCGAAGCTCGATGAATACCTGACGAGCGTCCGCGAGGTCGAGCAGCGGATCGAGAGAACGCGCGAGGACAAGGACCGCGCTGAAGTAAACGCCGAGCGCCGTGGACGGCCGCTGGTCAAGATGCCGCGTCCCGACGATGGCCTCCCCGAGGACATCCGCGAGCACGGCCGGCTGATGTGCGACATCATCGCCTTTGCGTTCCAGACCGACAAGACGCGCGTGGCCACACTCCTCATGTGCCGCGACCTGTCGGGGCTGTTCTATCCGTTTCTCGATGTGCGGACCGCCCATCACCCCACCTCACACGAGGACGAGTCGGACGCCTACGAGCGGGTCACGCGCTACTACGTCGGCCACTACGCGTATCTGGCCGAGCGTCTAGCCGCGATGCCGGAAGGGGAGGGGGACTCCACCGTGCTCGACAACTCCTGCCTGATGTTCGTCAACAATATGTGGTCCGGGAGCAAACACGACTCGGGCAAGCTCCCAGTGCTGCTGGTCGGCGGCTTGGGAGGGACGCTCGCCGGCGGCCGCGTGCTTGACTACGTCGGACGGATGGACGACGAGCGGAAATTGTGTGGGTTGTATCTGTCGCTGATGGGGAAGATGGGCGTGGAGGAGGAGCGGTTCGGCGACGCGACGGGCGGACTGGCGGAAGTCTGACGATTCTGCGTTCCGTTCCCGAGAGGCCGGGCGCGGCTGACAGATCGGACGATGTTGATAGACTGTAGGGACACGCGGGGCGTCCCGCGTTCCCACCCCACTCGTCCCACCCGCCGGAATCGGCCCGATGCGATTGGTGCAGGTCTTACTCCGGTTCGTGCTGGGCCTGGCGGCCGTCGGAGCGTGCTTCGGCGCCTGGTGGATCGTGTATCAGGATTCGCGGGCCAGGGTCGCCGTCGACGATGCGGCTCCCGCGGAAGACGTGCTGACCGTGCAGGTCATGCCGGTCCGCCTGGCGACGGTCGAGGAGCGGAGCCAACTTGTGGGGAGCCTGATGCCACATAACCAGGTGGAGATCCGGGCACGGGTCAGCGGCTATATCACCGCGCTCCCCTGCGACGTGGGGGACGAGGTCGCCGCCGGCCGCGACGTCGTCTTGCTCGACGACACTGAGCAACTGGAACTCGTGGCGACTGCGGAATCGGCGCTCAGCGTGGCGCAGGCGGAACTGGCCGCCTCCACGGCCGAACACGCGCTGGCGGAGCAGACCCTCAAGCGGCAGCGCGACCTGCGGGCCTCGGGAGCGGGGACCGAACAGCAGCTTGAGGCCGCGGAAGGGGCGGTCAACATCGCGGCGGCCCGCATCGACCTCAACCAGGCCAAGGTCACACAGGCAGGGTCGGCGCTGCGCTCGGCCAGAATCGGGCTGCAGGACCTGCGCATCCCCGCGCCGATCAACGGGGTCGTCGGCCGGCGATTTGTCGACGTCGGCAACCTCGCGCAGCCGGCGACGCCCCTCCTCTTGCTCGTCGATCTGGCGACAGTCGAGACGATCGTCCACGTGGTGGAGCGCGACTACGCACGCGTGAAACTTGGCCAGCGGGCCGACATCCGCGTCGACGCCTGTCCGGACGAGACGTTTCAGGGGGAAGTGACGCGGATCGCGCCGGTCGTCGATCCGGAGACGCGCACGGCCGCCGTCCACATTGCGATCCCCAACCCGACCGGCGTCCTCAAGCCCGGGATGCACGCCCGCGTGGCAATTGTGTTCCAGAGCCGATCGGGCAGCCGCGTGGTGCCGATTGAGGCCCTGGTCGAGACATCGGACGGGGCTTACGTCTTCGTCATCAACGGCGACCCCTCCGTCGTCGAGCGCCGGGAAGTGCGCACCGGCATGAACGACGGCGAAGTTGTGGAGATCCTGGATGGCCTCAATCGAAACGATCGCGTTGTCACGCTGGGCAATCGACTGGTCCAGCATGGTCAGCGCGTGGACCCTGAATTTGTCGAGTGGCCGGTGTCTGTGGCCGTCACTGGGGACGATCCTGATTTGACACCGTCGCAATAGCTGCAGGGCGTCTTCCTTCAGCATGGAGGCGCGGGGGAACGGGTG
>CAZWGW010001096.1:0-2286 GCA_964633565.1 uncultured Planctomycetaceae bacterium | reverse complement strand
CAGCCCCCCTCCCGGGCGAGACGGACCTCGATGGAGGTCTCCGAAGCCCCGGCTGCCGTGCCTGCCGGCGGCCGGACCGGCTCAATGACGCGCAAATCGTCGCAGGCGAGTTCGCGGCCGTCCGGCAGGCGGATCGCCGAATCACCCACAGCCTCGAAATGGGCCACTTCCTCTGCCCGGCCGTCGATCAACACAATGCGTACGACGGGCGGCACATCATCGGCACGCCCTGACTGGACGGGCGCACTGCTCCCGAGCACCGCCGCGATCAATAGCGCGCGGCCTGCAAGGCTCACTGGTCCTTCTGCTCCTGGAAGCTGCGGTAGTACTGTTCCACCAGTTCCTTGTACTGCAGCGGATAGCGGGTCTTCGCAGCATTGAAGGCGGTCGGGTCCTCGTGCCGCTGGCTCAGGTCGACCCACGGCGTGCGCGGGCCGTCCCGTTCGGTGAGGCGCGGCTCCTGCGACGTGCCGCTGCTCATGCCGGGGCTTGCCCCGCCCATGCCGCCGCCGCCGGGCTTGCTGCCGCAGCACGACTTGCAGCCCTTGCAGTTCCCGCACTTCTTCTCCAGTTCCTCGATCATCTGGGTGAGCAGGGCGACGACCTCTTCCTGCACGGCCTGGGTCTTCTCGCCGGTGTCCTCCAGCGTCAGGCGGCGGCGGGAATAGTCCATCTTCGTGTGAATGTCGGGGAGCATGCTGGTGTCGGCTTCCTCGATGTCGATCAGGGCAGCCTGCGCCTCGCGCCGCGCGCGGCGCGGCGCATTCGGGTTCTCGTTGAGGAACCGCAGGAAATCGTCGCGGGCCGCTTCCATGTCGAGCGTCGCCACTTCGGCCTGGGCCTTGAGGAAGCGGGCCTCGCCGGCGCGGACGGTGTCCGCCGCGTGCTGGTCGGTGACGGCCGTCAGGTGCGGCAGCGCGTCTTCGTGCCGCTCCTGCAGGACCAGCGCCCGTGCGAGGAACAGCTTGGATTCCGCCGAAAGGAACGGGTCAGGCGACGCCGCCAGCGGCGTAAGCTGGTTCACGGCCTGTTCGACCTGTTCGGCCCCCAGCGACTGCAGCGCGGCGGCGAACTCGGGCGCGGCGATCCGCAGCCCGGCCGTGATGGCCTCGTCCATCGTCGCCGGGTCCTGCCGCGTCTTCTCGACCGCCTGCACGATTTCCTCGCGCATCTGATCGTTGAGCTGCGGGTTCGCGCGGCACTGCGCGAGGAAGCGGTCGATCGTCTCGTTCTTGTCCGCCGCACTGACTGCAGCGGGCAGCACAACGCACGTCACGCACAACGTCGTCTTTACGAATCGCATGATGGTCTCCCGGCAGGAGTTGATTTGCTGGATGGTGGCAGGACGCGAGTCGCTATTCGTTCGCTTCGACCGGGTCGCTCAGGAGCGGCACCAGGCCGCCGCCGGAGTTGTCCGCGGCAAGCTGCATCCGCTCGATAATGGCCAGCACCATGTCGGAGACGTCCCCCTGGAGTTTGGACACACGCGACACCTCCGTCCTCCGCAGGGCGTCGAGCGGCCCCTCCGGGCGGGCTTCGTCAAACGACTTCGTGCGGCGGTTCACACGCAGTTGCAGCGCCCGCAGCAGCTTGAGTTCGGCCGTGTCGGGCAGGAGCGCGGGCTTGCAGTTCCCCGGCTTTCCCTGGCCGCTCCCGCTGCCGCTCTTCTTCGCGATCTGCAGTGCCTCGATCAGTTCTTCGAGCGTCCGCTCGATCTCGTGTTGCAGGGTCTGCGTCTCGATCCCGGTGGCCTGCTGTTCGAGGAACGCCGCCACCTGCGTCAGGTTGTCGCGCATGTTCTCGACGACGACGGGGAACGAGATCGTCGTCCCGTCCTCTTCAATGAGCTGCAGCGCCTGTTGCGCCATCCCCGACAGATCCTGCTCCTCCTGCACGAGGCGGCGGAGCGTAATCTTGTCGGCCCGGCGCAGCTCCTCCTCCTTGTCGGCCCGCAGCTCGGCGTCAAGCTGCACCGTCTGCGCGGTCGCCTGCTGCTGCCGGCCGAGCATCTCGCGGAAAATGTCCTCCAGCCGGACGATCACTTCGTCGTCCATCTTTTCGCCCAGTTCCTCGAGACGCTTTTCAACTTCTTCCTGGGCTTTCTTCAGTTCTTCGCCAGCTTTCTGCTGTGCGCTGGAGGCGTTGCCGGGGGACTTCTTCTGCAACGACGAGGAGGCGCTCGCCATGCTCTGGCAGGCGCCTCCCAGGCACTTCGAACACGCCGAACACGCAGCGGACCCGGGCTGGCCGGCGTTCTGCGCCGCTTTCGACACCTGATCGTTCAGC
>CAZWGW010001095.1:1636-2299 GCA_964633565.1 uncultured Planctomycetaceae bacterium | reverse complement strand
GACGACTATACTGTCACCGTAAACGACGGCGCACTGCCGGACGGCGTGAAGCTGCAGGAGCTCTTCGCCGTCCATGCATGACCCCGAGTTAGAAGCGGCGGACGACGATAGCCTGCTGCCCTTGTCTGCCTTGAATCACCTGCTGTATTGCGAGCGCCGCTGCGCGCTCATCCACATCGAGGGCGTGTTCCTCGAAAACCTCTATACGCTCGAAGGCCGACTGGCGCACGAGACGGCGGACACACCCGGATATGAGTCCGCCGCCGGCGTGCGTGTCGTCCGTTCGCTTCCGCTGTTCTCGCGGCGCTTCCGGCTGACCGGCAAGGCCGACATAGTCGAGTTCCGCAACGGCGCCCCCTATCCGATCGACTATAAGCGCGGCAAGCGCAAGAAGTGGACCAACGACGACGTGCAGCTTTGCGCACAGGCGCTCTGTCTCGAAGAGATGCTCGGCATGGCCGTTCCGCGCGGAGCTATCTTTCACGCCCAGTCCAAGCGCCGTCGCGAGGTCGAGTTCACGGCCTCGCTTCGCGCCGAAACCACAGCCGCCGTTGATCGGCTGCACAGACTGATCGCCGGCCGGGTGACGCCGCCTGCCGAACAGAAACCGCAATGCGAGGGGTGCTCGCTGCACGAGGTGTGCCTGCCGGAGCTCGCCACCTT
>CAZWGW010001095.1:0-1626 GCA_964633565.1 uncultured Planctomycetaceae bacterium | reverse complement strand
TTTTCCCAGGGGAGTGAATCGCCATGGAGGTCCAGCAGAATGTTTTGTATGTGATGACCCAGGGAGCCTACATCCGACGCGACCATCAGACGCTCCAGGTAGAGGTTGAGGGTAAAGTCCGGCTAGGCGTTCCTCTCCACAATCTCCAGGCGGTCACGTTGTTCGGCAACGTGATGGTCTCGCCGGGCGCGATGGCCGCCTGCGCCGGGAGCGGGATCTGCATGACCTTCCTGTCGGAGTCGGGTCGCTTGCTGGCGCGGGTGGACGCGCCTGTCTCCGGCAATGTTCTCGTGCGAAGGGAGCAGTTCCGGATGGCCGACCGGCCCGAGGACATCGTCCGCATCAGCCGCTCGATCGTGGCGGGCAAACTGCAAAATGCACGGTCGAATCTGCTTCGATCGGCGAGAGACAATGCCGAGGAGGACGACCGCGTTCCGCTGACGCGTGCCGCTGAGGAGCTTGCCGCCGGTATCCGAAGACTGGAATTCGCCAACGGGATCGACCAGATCCGCGGTATCGAAGGCGCCGCCGCCAGGGCCTACTTCGGTGTGTTCGGCTGCATGGTCCGGCAGGATCGTGAGACCTTCGCGCCGAAGGGCCGGAGCCGGCGTCCGCCGCTCGACCGCATGAACGCGGTCCTCTCTTACTTGTATGCGCTCCTGCTGGCCGACTGTCAGGCCGCCCTCACCAGCGCCGGACTCGATCCCAACGTCGGGTTCCTCCACGCCGACCGGCCGGGCAAACCGTCGCTCGCGCTTGACCTGATGGAGGAGTTCCGCCCGCTTTTAGCCGACCGGCTTGCGCTCACGCTTGTCAATCGCAGGCAGCTTGCCAGGGACGACTTTTCCGTTCGAGAGGGAGGTTCCGTGGAGATTCACGACAAGGCACGCCGGGACGTGATCTCGGCGTGGCAGGAACGGAAACAGGAGACCGTAACGCATCCGTTGTTGGGACAGACGACCCGAGTGGGGATGCTCGCGCAGGTGCAGGCGAGGGTCCTGGCGCGGGTGATCCGGGGAGAGTTCGCGGCGTACGTGCCGTGCAGTTTGAAATGAGGTCCTATGCTGGTCGTGGTCGCCTACGACGTGAACACCGAAACGAAGGAAGGCCGGAGGCGTCTGCGACGTGTTGCACGAGCCTGTCAGGACTTCGGTCAGCGCGTTCAGAAGTCGGTTTTCGAATGCGTGGTGAAAGAAAGCGACTGGGTTCTACTAAAGTCTCGGCTGCTTCGCGAGTTCGATGCCAGGAATGACAATCTCCGGTTTTATTTCCTGGACGAATCAGCCAAAAGACGCACCGAGCACCACGGTGTTGGGCAGCCGGTGGACCTGGAGGCGCCTCTGATTGTTTGATCGCGAACCCGCAGTGAGGAGAAGCGGGCCGCCCCCTTCGCGGCGGCGTAGGATACTGAGATTGCTACGTGTCTTGCAGCCGAACCGAAGTCATCAGACGTGCAAAGCGCCGGTTCGCGCGTTGGTTGGTCCAGGTTATAAGGACTGGGCCAGTTAAGCAGCTAGAGTTTCTCCGGCCGGCGCTGGCCGGAGTGGATTGAAACCGAACCTCCCCTTGAGTGCGCGACGCCGCCCATGTTTCTCCGGCCGCCGCGGGCCGGTGTGGATTGTAACC
>CAZWGW010001094.1:0-2314 GCA_964633565.1 uncultured Planctomycetaceae bacterium | reverse complement strand
TCGATTGCGCTTGACAGCGCCCTCCCCCTCCGTAGACTGAAACAAGGCCCACGTTGCCGGTCGATCGGCTGCGCCGCACGTCATGTCGGAGGACAAGCCCATCAAGGCCGACTCTGTTCGTCGTCGTCGTGACGGGCGGAGTTGCGGCGTGTCGCGCCGATGTTCCCAACACCGCACGGTCACCGGTCGTAATACCCTTGCGGCAGGCCGATCCTGCGGGATGACCGGAAGACGCGGATCGACGCAATTCTGCCGATTTGCGAACAGAAGACAGTTGCACAACGCCGGTAAACGCTGCTGAAGTCGCCCGCGATTCCATTCGAAACTGAATAGGGCTGAAACCCGTCACGTCCACTCCGCCCGGAGATCGCCGCCCGCCCGTCCGCCGATCGACACCATCGCCTCGGCCAACTGCAGGGAGAACCGTTCATGGCTGCCGCCAACAAGCCCACCGCCGTCCACTTTTCGCTGGTCGCGTTCGTCACGTTGACGCTGGTGATGACCCTCCTCTGGTACCTGAGTTTCAAGGACAAGAACCAGTTCCTGAAGGACAAGGAAACCGCGGAGAAATCGCTGAATGACAAGACGCAGGAATTGAACAAGCTGCAGGCGGAAGTGACGGACCTGAAAGCGGTCTGGGGATCGGGACAGGCGACGTTGGGAGGGGCAGGGGACAGCGGAACGGATACAGTGCTGGGAGACATGCTCGATGCCAACAAGCGCCTCGGCGGCCCCCAGTCGGGGACGACGATCAAGCAGTCGTTGACGCAGATGCGCACGGAAATCGACAACCTCATGGCCCAGGTGCAGACGCTGACCGACAGCCTGAATAACAACAACCGGGAGTTGCAGCAGCAGAACGGGGCGTCCCAGGTGCGCGTGGATCAGATTCAGCAGTCGGCGCAGAGCTCCGAACAGCAGTTACAGGAGTTGATTGCCAAACGCGACGAGCTGGTGCGCGAGAAGGACGCGATCATTGACCGTTGGACCAACGATTTCCGCGCGTTGCAGGCGGAGCACCAGACGCTGAAGGACGAGCTGGTCCGGGTCCGCAAGGAGAAGGACGATCGAATCGCCCTGCTGGAGCAGCAACTGGACGTGCTCAATTACCAGGTGGCCGAGCGCGTGCGTGAGGCGCTGCGGAGCGCCAACATCCCGGCGGACCTGATCGACTACGTCTTCGGCGAGGTGGAACTCGTGCTCAAGGAGCGGTTCGAACAGCCGGACGGCGAGATTGTGAGCGTGGACAATACGACGCGGAAGGTGTGGATCAATATCGGAACGCTGGACGGGCTGCGACCGCAGATCTCGTTCAGCGTGTACACACGGGACAACCGCGGACTGGGCCGCAGCGACCGGGACATCAAGGCCAAGGTGGAAGTGACGCGGATCAAGGAGGGGCACCTGGCCGAAGCGCGCATCATCGAGGAAGACCTGTTCCGCCCGATCGCGGCCGGCGATCCGATTTACTCGCCCCTCTGGTCGGCCGGTCGCACGGAGTTCTTTGCCTTCGTCGGCCGTCCCGACCTCGATGAGGACGGTGAGAGCGACTGGGACCTGTTGAATGAAATCCTCCGCAATGCCGGGGCGAGGCGGGAACTGTACGTTGACGACGAAGGGATCCGGCAGCCTGGTAATGGACGGTTGACGGCCCGCACGAAGTTCCTGGTGATCGGAGACATCGACGACCCGACCGAGTTCTCAGGCCAACCCGAGAAAATGGCGATTGTCGAGAAAATCCTCGCCGAGCAGAAGGCGCTGATCGATGACGCCAAGGTATTTGGCGTGCAGACAGTGCGGCTGAACGACTTCCTGGCCTACATCGGATACAAGGCGCAGCACCGGCTCTGGCAGCCGGGCGAAGACCGACCATTCACTCTGCAGCGCGGCGCCCACAGCGCTTCCATCGATGAGGGTGCCGGCGACCGCACATCCGCCGGCCAGGTTTCCGAGCTGTTCCGCCGGAACCGCGCCGCCAGGCAGCAGTCATCCGACGGGACAACCAGCGGACTGTTCCGCAACAAGTAATCGCCGGTGGAGCTTGAACTGTCGACCTCCGGCTCCCGACGGGAGCTGGAGGTTTTTTTGTACGAACGAGCCCACCAGGGATGCCGGAGCCGCGTCCTCAGGCAGCGAGCGTTACGCCGCCTCCCGCCGCACGGATAAGTTCGTCTCCGCGGCGAGGACCTCGCTGACGAATCCGGCATAATCCTGTGCGCCGGCGGACGTCGGGGCGTAGTCGAAGATCGACTGCCCGAAGCTCGGCGCCTCCGCCAGCTTGATGTTCCGCCGGATGCGGGTGGTATAGACGGTC
>CAZWGW010001093.1:0-2321 GCA_964633565.1 uncultured Planctomycetaceae bacterium | reverse complement strand
GCTGATCGGTATTCCCAGGTGCTTCGCGCGCTCGATCTGTGCGCGGAGTTCGATCTCGACCTCTCGCGGCTTCGCGTTCGCCGCCACCTGCTCGACGCCGCGCCACAGGTATCCGTCCTGGTCGACGAGGCTCGGCACCCGGTCCTTCGGGGCGACAGGTCCCCAGCGGTAGTACTTCCATTCCGAGTTCAGCGCCAGGTGGATGCCGTAGTCGTACTGCGGGTGTTCTTTCGCATACGCGGCGAACTCCGTCACCCAGGGGCAGGGCATCATGATGCTGCACGAGGAGACAATCCCCTTCTCCAGCGCCTCGATCGTGGCCACATTGACCGAGTGGCACATGCCTGCGTCGTCGGCGTGGATGATGAGATGCTTCGCCTTCGCCGGTTCGTCGGCAGAGGCGGGAATGGACGCGAGTGCGAGGAGCACGCAGGCGGTGATGATTTTCATTTCGGAGTGCGGCGACTTGTCGCCGCTTTGGGAGTTTTCTTTTATGTGGATGCGGCGAGGCGATACGGACAGAAATTCAGAAAGCGGCGACCAGTCGCCGCACTCCGAAAGGAAAAGCCGCACAGGCGCTCAGGCCTTCCACCCCACCATAACGGCCCACATCTCTTTCTGCCACGCCGCGCACACCTGCTGAAAGCCGGCGTCGCGCAGATAGCCAAGCTGTGCAGCGACCGTCTCGTGGCAGTCGTCCCCGCTGACACGCGGTGCGTCAAACCGCTCGACGTTCCGCTTCCGCCAGCCGAGCAGCGTCTCCGCCATGGGGGCCGAGACGCGGCCCGTCGTCGCCAGGTCCTGCATGTGCCCGGCCCACTCCGTGAGCGCGGCCCGGTAGCGTGCGTCGTCCGGGTCGCGGATCTCGTCGCCGTTCGCGAACGCGCCGCCCGGCGCGAGCAGATCAAAGCAGCGACGATACAGCGCCTGCTTCTCCTGCGGCTCCAGGTGGTGGATAGCCGACATGCTCACGATCGCCTGCGGCGGCCGGTCCAAGACAGCGGACCAGTCATCCTGCAGCCGCCGGCAGGCGAACGCCGCCCGGTTGCCGAAGCGGGTCAGCCGCTCGCGGGCGATCACGAGGAACGCCTCCGACTGATCGATGATCACACCCCGCGCGCAGGGAGTGCGGTCGAGGAACCGCTCGAGGAACCGGCCGGAACCTCCGCCGGCGTCGACGAGCAGCGCGTCGGACTGTGGCTCGAACGGCAGGACGGAGAGAATCGCGTCCTGCACCTCGGCGTAGTGCGGGTGCACGAGCGGGGCCGCGGCGTCGTAGCCGGCCGCGACTTCGGCGTTGTTCCAGCGGTATTCGGCCACGTATTTGAACTCCGGTGTACATCGCTCGTTTAACCCGTAGCCGAAGGCGAGGCAAACCACGCCACGCGTCATCCTCGCCTGCCGCTACGGGTTAAACGATTCCGTTAACTCCCCTCCGGCGCCTCCTCCGCGCGCTCCCGATACGTCTCCACCGCCCGCTCATACGCCGCCCGCGCGGCGGGGCGCTCCGGCTCCTTGATCAACCGGCTGCGGTTCTCCCACAGTAACTCCACCGCTTCCGCGCACCACTCCGCGCTCGCACGCGACGCCCGGATCGGCGCTCCCGCCACGATCACGTTGACCGGGTTCGTGTGCAGTTGCGGAAACTGCCGCAACGCCACCCAACTGCTGCGTTCAATGGGGACTTCAAACGCCAGCTCGTGTACCTGTCCGTCCGCCGGCACACTGGCGCTGGCCATGACCTTTCCGTTCGCCACGAGTTCGACCAGCCGCTCCCCCCCAGTCATGACCTCGCCGCTGCGCGGCACGTGCAGAATGCGAGTATCACCGACTTCGCGCCGGCCGTCCGGTGCATCCTGTGTGCCGTGCGCCACGGCGAGCGGCGTCTCTTCGGCGAATGCAACCTTAGCCCGCACAGCGACCGTCTCCGGCTTGTCGAGCGTCACGTCGCCGAAGCCGGGCGCGACGCCCCCGACTGTGAACTCCAGGGCGTGCGCATAGCCGTCGGAGACGTACGACTTCCCCTCGGCAATCCCCCGGCACCAGGCGGTGAAGTCGACTTGTTCGACCGGTCCGTCCGCCAACTTGACGTACACCCGCCCCTGACCGACGCGGCGGCTGCTCATGCAGGGGAAGTCCGTCTCGCCGCTGACCTTGGTCGGGAACCCGCAGTTCAAGAGGTGATACCACGTGTTCCATTCGCCGATGCGGCCGGTGTCCATCGCGCTGATGAAGTCGCACACCCCTTCCGGCACGCTGACCACGATCTCCATCGCACCCGCCCCCTGCATCGAGGGGAGCACCAGGTTCGGCAGGTCATC
>CAZWGW010001092.1:0-2321 GCA_964633565.1 uncultured Planctomycetaceae bacterium | reverse complement strand
CTGATTGAAGCGCCCAAGGCGCTGCTCAAGCAGGTCCAGCAGCAGATTCTCCACGACATTCTGGACAAGGTCCCGGCGCACCCCGGAGCGCACGGTTTCGTCTCCGGGCGGTCGATCCTCTCCAACGCCCGTCCGCACGTCGGGCAGTATCTGCTCCTGAAATTCGACCTGGAAGACTTCTATCCGTCCGTGCGCTTCCCGCGCGTCGTCGCGATCTACCGCAGCATCGGCTTCAGCCGTGAAGTCGCCCTCTGGCTGGCCCGGCTGACGACGTCGGTCGTACCGCACAATCTCAAGCCGCCCGAAGGAGCGCGCGATTCTGTCTGGCCTTATGTGTCGCGGCACCTGCCACAGGGGGCGCCGACGTCCCCCGCGCTGGCCAATCTGTCCGCCTATTCGCTCGATGTGCGTCTCAGCGGCCTGGCGCAGAAGTACGATCTCACCTACACCCGTTACGCTGACGACCTGACATTCTCCGGCTCCCGGCGATTCGGTGGCGCGCTCCGCGATTTCATTCCGCTCGTCGAGCGCATCCTGCGGGACGAGCGGTTCCGCGTCAACAAGCGCAAGCGGCGCGTACTCCGCTGCTTTGGCCGCCAGACTGTGACGGGCGTCGTCGTCAATTCCAGGCCGAACGTCGCGCGCCACGAGTTCGACCTCCTCAAGGCGACGCTCGCCAACTGCCGCCGCCACGGTCCG
This sequence comes from uncultured Planctomycetaceae bacterium, assembly GCA_964633565.1. Classification (GTDB taxonomy): domain Bacteria; phylum Planctomycetota; class Planctomycetia; order Planctomycetales; family Planctomycetaceae; genus CAZWGW01. The sequence goes on along the minus strand of CAZWGW010001092.1, from coordinate 1,622 downwards.
TCCACGCAGAACCGCGAGGAGCATCCGGACTTTCGCGCACACCTCCGCGGCCGGATTGCGCACGTGATGCACCTCAATCCGCACCGCGGACAGAAACTGCTCACCGTCTTCCAGGCGATCGACTGGTCGAAATGAGGCTGCGATCGGCCCGCTCCTGCAGCGATTCCGCCTGAAACCGTGGAGTTCGAGACCAATTCTGCCGATCTTGTCGGATACGGGGAATCTGCAGGCGAATTCTGCGGGGGCGGCCATCGATGTCGACGGGGGGGCAACAACTCGCTGTTCGCGCTGCGCCCGCCGTCGGCAGGCCGCGGCCCGCGCTGTTCCGCGCCCTGGGTCACTCCGACCCGCCCCTCAGGATCGGGATCGGTGACGTCGGATTCCGGCACGTCCGCACGTTCAAGCACGACTCGTGGGCCGCGACCGCGCTGTACGAGAACCTGCACGGGGAACTGATCGTCTGCAAGTTCAACCGCCGGCAGTCAATCCTCGGCGTCCCGATGCAGTGGCTCGGCCGCTGGCTCGCGCGCCGCGAGGGACGCCTGCTCGATCTGCTGGCCGGCGAGCCGAACGTGCCCGACCGTCGCGGCCCGATTACGGTGGACGGCCGACCGGCATGGAACGCGGCAGCGCACGCCTTCGTTCCCGGGCGCCCGTTGAGAGCGGGCGACCGACCCGATGCCGAATTCGTTGAACGGCTGTCGCGGCTCCTGTCGGGGCTGCATGCCCGCGGCATCGCCTATGTCGACCTGCACAAGCGAGAGAACATCCTGGTCGGCGAAGACGGCCAACCCTATCTGATCGATTTTCAGATCAGTGTCCGGCTGCCGCGCGTCTGGCCGCTCAGCTCCATGCTGCATTTGTTGCAGCAGAGTGACCGGTACCATCTGGCGAAGCACCTCTGCCGGCAGAGGCCTGATCTTTGTCCGTCGGAGTTGGCCGCCTGGGTCGAACGTCGGCCGTGGTGGATTCGGCTGCACCGCCAGGCGGCCGTCCCGTTCCGCCGCCTGCGTCGCCGCCTGCTGGTGCTGCTCGGCATCCGTACAGGCAGCGGCATGGCCCACACCGAGGAATCGCCCGAAGTCGGGGCCTGCCTTTGAATGAACGTGCGGAGTGATGAGACGGACCTGCCGCTGTTCCGGCCGCATGCGGCAAAACTCGCCTTCGCCGAACCGATGTCGTGGCGTAGAATTCTGACGCAATCCGGACTCGACGGCCAACCGGCGCCGGCGACGTAAGGAAGCCGCGCGGACGCGCCGCGCTCGCCCACGCGAGTCCTGGCGGTGAAAGACCATGCCCCGTTCCATCGACCACGACGTCAAACGGTTCAACGAGATCGTCCGCGGACGCATCCGCAAGGACCTGCGCAAGTACATCAACCACGGCGAAATGCTCGGCCGCCGCGGACGGGAGACGGTCTCGATTCCCGTCCCCAGCATTGACATCCCACACTTCGTCCACGGTCAGAAGGGCTCCGGCGGCGCGGGGCAGGGGGAAGGCCAGATCGGCCAGCCGATCGGCAAGGGGCAGGATGAGGGGGACGGCCAGGGCGAAGCCGGCAGCGAACCGGGCGCGCACATCCGTGAAGCGCAAGTTGGCTTTGGCGCGCAGTGGCTCAAGGT
>CAZWGW010001091.1:0-2328 GCA_964633565.1 uncultured Planctomycetaceae bacterium | reverse complement strand
GCGGAGAGCCGCGGCACGGATATCCGCGCCTTCGTCGTCGGAGATACGGTCGTCGCCGCCATGCGCCGCATCGCGCAGGGGGGCGAGTTCCGCAGCAACGTGCATCGCGGCGGCAAGGCCGAGCCGGTCAAGCTCGACGACCGCTACCGCGAGACGGCCGTCCGCGCCGCCCAGATCATGGGCCTGCGCGTCGCCGGCGTCGACATGCTGGAGAGCGACGCCGGGCCGCTGATCATCGAGGTTAATTCCTCGCCAGGCCTGCAGGGGATCGAAACGGCGACGAAGCTCGACGTGGCCGGCGCGATCGTCGACTACATCGCCGCACAGGTCGATTTCCCCGAACTCGACGTGCGCCAGCGGCTCACGGTCAGCCGCGGTTACGGCGTCACGGAGCTGTACATCCCCGAAGGCTCGGAGTACATCGGCAAGACGATCGGCCAGTCCGGCCTGCGCGACAAGGACATCAACGTCCTCACGCTCCACCACGATACGTCGGTCATTCCCAACCCCCGTGCTTCGCGCGAATTGCAGGCCGGCGACCGCCTGCTCTGTTTCGGCAAGCTCGACGCCATGCGGGACCTCGTGCCCGCACGCGTGCTCAAGGGGCGCCAGCCGAAGGCCCGCAAGCTGCCGCCGGTCCCCGCCCCGCCGCCGCCCAGCCCCACGCCAAACCCGCCGCCGGCGGGAGGGGTCGCCCCATGAGCAAACCCCGCGAGCGCCTGTCCGTCGACGAGTGGGACGGAGACCGCATCCTCCCGGGGGAATGCCGCGACATCCGGCTGCAGGTCGGTGAAAGCTACAGCGGCATGACGATCCGCATCCCGTTGCACGTGCGCCGCGGCGCCGAGCCGGGGCCGGCCGTGTTCGTCACCGCGGCCCTGCACGGCAATGAGATCAACGGCACCGGCGCGATCCGGGCGATGATTCACGACCCGGGCTTTCACATCAAGGCGGGGACGCTGGTCCTGGTCCCCGTGCTCAACATCCTGGGGTTTGAACGCCATTCGCGCTACCTCCCCGACCGGCGCGACCTGAATCGCTGCTTCCCCGGTTCGACGACGGGGAGCCTTGCCAGCCGCATGGCGAGCGCGATCTTCCGGCAGATTGTCTCCCGCTGTGACATCGGCATCGACCTGCACACGGCCGCCGTGCGGCGGACGAACTTCCCCAACGTCCGCGGCGACCTGTCAGTGCCGGAAGTGCGGCGCATCGCCGAGGCGTTCGGCGCGCAGTACATGGTGAACGGCAAGGGGCCGGTCGGCTCATTGCGTCGCTCCGCCTGCGGCGTCGGCTGCCCAACAATCATTCTCGAAGGGGGCGAAGTCTGGAAGGTCGAGCCGGTCATTGTCGAAACAGCCATCCGCGGGGTGCGGAACGTGCTGATCGAACTCGGCATGCTGGACGGCCATCCCATCCGGCCGGCGCATCCGGTCGAGATCGAGAAAACAAAGTGGATGCGGGCCGACCGCGGCGGGTTCCTGCACTTTCACGTACGACCCGGCGAATTCGTCAGCGAGGGTCAACCGCTGGCGACCAGCACCAGCCTGCTCGGCCAGGACCGGAGCGTGCTCGCCGCGCCGTTCGCTGCCGTCGTGCTGGGAATGACGACTCTGCCGGCCGTCAGCCCGGGCGAGCCGGTCTGTCATCTGGGCAAGCTCCCGCAGGGGAGTCCGCCGCCCCCCGCTGGAGGAGCGGAGACGTCTGCCGATGACCTCCGCGAGCGGACGATGGATGACCTCGCGACGAATGTACTGGTCGTCGAGCCGGAGTAGCGAGCGCGACCGGCGTTAATTTTGTCAGGAGTCGCTTGACGGCCGGGTTTACCAGACGGACTGTGGTCCCTTGACCGAGTTCCTCCGAAAGGCAAGACGGTGTTCCGGGACCGTCCGTCACGCGGCGCACGCAGTCAGGACACAATCGGACGGCCCTGGAAGGCCGTCCGACGCAATGGAGGCGCTCGCCGTCCAAATCCAGCCCGTTGACGACCTCGGAAGTGGACCACCGCCATGAACGACACCAGCGGCTCACCCGAAATCACGCTGCGCATACCGGGCGCACCCGCGCCAGCTTGTGGAGCGACTCCCCGACGACTTTCGCCTCACGCCTGATGCCCTGTTTCTGCCGGACGGAACAAAGATCGAATTCGTCCCGATGCCCCCGGACGACCAGTTTCCCCGGATCTTCGAATCGTCCTGCCGCCGGCCTCCCACTGCCGGCGAACTGGCGATCGTCGGCCGATACACGGTGAACGTCGGACTGACCGGCCCCGGCGGCTCTCTGGAGTCGGCATTGACGATGATGCAGGCCGGCGCCGCCATCGTGCGCGCC
>CAZWGW010001090.1:0-2332 GCA_964633565.1 uncultured Planctomycetaceae bacterium | reverse complement strand
GCCGAGGTTGAGATTGCCGAGCCGTGCTGGCTCGCGCTGCGGACGCCGCCACCGTCGATTCCGAACGATCCCGAACATGCGACTAAAACTCCGCTCAACGAATACGGCCACGAACTGTTCGCCCACACGTCGGCGACGTTCGTCGACGTCGGCGGCAAGCGGCGCTTCGACCGCGCGGCCGCCGCGAGTCTGTTCGAAGAAATGCAGCGCGGCCGGGAATTCATCGCCGGGCGTGGGGTATTTGCAGACGACGCCGAGAAACGGCAGGTGCTGGAGGTGTACGATCAGGGGATCGACGATCTGCGCGCCAGGCTCGCGCGCTCGTCCCAGTGAACCGGCAGGCAATGCACACAGACCTCAAGGGCCCGCCTCAGAATCAGCCGGCGATCCTCGAACCGCGGACGGTGGGTCTGCCAGCACCGGGGCGGTCTTCAAATCGGCCGCCGCTGCTTCCACCGTCTACTCTCGACTCTCAACCCTCGACGCTCCACCCTCTCCTCACTGCGAGAGACAGGACTCGAACCTGCACGGGTTTCCCCACTGGATCCTAAGTCCAGCGCGTCTGCCAGTTCCGCCACTCTCGCCGTGCCCGCCAGACAGCATACCGGCCCCCCCGGTTCGCCCGCAAATCGACTCTAGTCCCTTGTCCTTCGTCCCTGGTCCTTCCATCCCTCCGTCTCTCTATCTCTCGGTCTCCCATCCCCAAGCCACTCCCCCGCGCTCCCGTTCGATCCAAAATCCAAATTACCCTCCGCGCTTGCATTCGCGTCTCCGACTCGGGAGCCTGATAGCGACGTCCCGCGTCCCCTCCCGAGACACGAACATGAACCTCCCGCGCGTCGCCGTCCTCGTCCTGATCCTCCTCGCAACGGGCCGCCCGTCCGTCGCCGCCGACGTCCCCCTCTCTGCCGACGTCGAAGGCCAGCCGCTCGGCGCCAATGCGAAACGCCTGCTCGACGCCCTCGAATTCCTCGGCCATCCCCTCCCCGCCGAAGCGGCCCAGGAGTTGTCGAAGGCCGCCGCCGAACGGGATGTGGCCGCCCTCCAGAAACTTCTCGACCCGCACGTCCTGTTCGCCGTACACATCAACCCGGAACTCCGCGTCAAGGTGTCGCGCGGACCCGCGGCGGCCGTGCTGCACCAAGGGGGCTTCACGCCGTTCGTGGTTAAAGTCATCAACGCGGGAGCGGTGACCGATCGCCTGCGCATCGTGAGTCCGCAGGCCGGCAAGATCTACGGCGGCGTGGCCGAACTCTCCCTCCAGCGGCAGGAACAGACTGAACTCGGCACCGAACAGGCCACGCAGCCAGCCACCGACCGGTTCCTCGACGTCGACGTCTTCACCGCGCCCCCCATGACCGAACAGCTCAGCGGACTGGAGGCCGAATACGTCCTCGTGCTGATCCATTCCAGCGAGGCCGGCAAACGCGAGGCGACGCTCGTCGTCGACGTCGGCCAGGGGACGCAGGACCTCGGTTTCCGCAGCGAACTCCCCGTGCTGTTCGACGTCCGCCCGGCCGTCCCCGTGTCGCTGGCAATCCGCGACGTCGACGGCACGCCGACCGTGGCCCGACTGACGTTCCGCGACCGGCAGGGGCGCGTCTATCCGCCGCAGGCCAAACGGCTCGCCCCCGACTTCTTCTTCCAGCCGCACATCTATCGTCGCGACGGCGACGTCGTTTCGCTCCCCCCCGGCAAATACGAGCTGACCTCCTGCCGCGGACCCGAGTATCGCGAGCAGACGCGCGAGATCGAGATCCCCGAGAGCGGCGAAACGCGGCTCGACGTCGCGCTGGAGCGCTGGGTCAACCCGATGGACCAGGGCTGGTATTGCGGCGACCACCACATTCACGGCGCCGGCTGCTCGCACTACCAGATCCCGACGCAGGGGGTCGAGCCGAAGGACATGTTCCTGCAGGTCAAGGGGGAGGGGCTGAACGTCGGCTGCGTGCTGACGTGGGGCCCGTGCTACGACTTCCAGCGGCAGTACTTCTCCCCCGCGGCCGACGTCGTCAGCGAGTCGCTGACCGTGCTCAAGTACGACCTGGAAATCAGCGGCTTCGGCTCCGCCGCGCTGGGGCACGTCTGCCTGCTCAATCTCACGGACCAGACGTATCCCGGCTCCGAAGGGACGTCGACGAAGGGCTGGCCGACGTGGACGGTGCCGGTGATGCGCTGGGCGAAAGAGCAGGGGGGCGTGACGGGCTATCCGCACTCCGACATGCGGGTCGACCCGGCCGGATACGCGAAATGGAAGCTCGCCCGGCACGACCGCAACCGGGACGACCGGCTCGACGCGACCGAGGCGGCCGCTGCGCTGCTGCCGCGGCCG
>CAZWGW010001089.1:0-2344 GCA_964633565.1 uncultured Planctomycetaceae bacterium | reverse complement strand
CATCCGCCACAACACGATGCCGGCCGGCGTAGTTCGCGAATTCGTTGCGGAAGGCTTCGATCCGGTCTCCGCGGATCCTCAGCCCGGCCGCCGCCTTGTGCCCGCCGAAGCCCTCCAGATGGCTGCGGCAGGCGGCGAGCGCCGCATATAGGTCGAACCCCGCGAACGTCCGGCCGGAACCCTGGCCCGCCTGCTGCTGCTCGTCAAGGGCGATGAGGACCGCCGGACGCTCATACCGTTCGGCAATCCGCCCCGCGACGATGCCGATTACCCCCGGGTGCCATTCGTGATGGGCCAGCACGAGCGCGCCGTGCTCCTGCCATGCCGCATGTTCCTCGACCTGCTGCTTTGCTTCGCGATAGATGCGCCGCTCGACCGTCTGGCGGTTCTTGTTGAGCTGATCGACGTATTCGGCCAGTTGCGCCGCACGCTGACGGTTGTCGGTCGTCAGCAGTTCCACGGCGAGCCGCGCCTGTCCCAGCCGTCCGGCGGCGTTGATCCGCGGCGCGAGAGCGAAGCCGATATCCTCCGCTGTCAACTGCTGCTTGTCCGTCAGTCCGGCCACCTGGAGGAGCAGCGACAGTCCCGTCAGCGGCATTTCGCGGAGCGCGCCGAGCCCGTACCGCACGAGGATGCGGTTCTCGCCCACGAGCGGCACCACGTCCGCCACGGTCCCCATCGCGGCGAGTCCCACGGCCGACATCAGGAACTGCCGCATCGACGGCGACGCCTTCTTTCCGTCCCCGAGCCGCTGGCAGACCCCCCACGCCAGCTTGAACGCTACGCCGGCCCCGCACAATTCGCCGAAAGGATACGACGTCCCCGGCAATCGCGGATGGACGACGCACGCCGCGTCCGGCAGCTCCGGCGCGAGCGTGTGGTGATCGGTGACGATTAATTCCAGACCGAGTTCGCGGGCCAGCGCGACTTCCTTCAGGCTGCCGATGCCGCAATCGACCGTCACGACAAGCCGGCCCGGGTCCTCCGCGTGCAGTTGCCGGACGGCGTCGGCGTTGAGCCCGTAGCCCTCCTCCATCCGGCAGGGGATATAGTAATCGACCTGCGCGCCGCACAGTTTGAGGCAGTGCCAGAGGATGCTCGTCCCGGTGACGCCGTCGACGTCGTAGTCGCCATAGACCGTGATCCGCCGGCCGCTGCGGACGGCCGCCACGATCCGGTCCGCCGCGTCGGGCACGCCCGGGAGCAGGTCCGGCTCGTGCAACTGGTTCAGTTCGGCCGAGAGGAACGCCTTCGCTTCATCCCCGCTCTGGAGGCCCCGGGCGGCCAGCACCTGCGCCAGGAGCGGCGAGCACCGCATCTCGCGCGTGATCCGCGCCACCACCCCCCGGTCATGCGGGGCAAACCTCCACGGCCTCGGCATTGAATGGCGACTCCTTCCCGGCCCCCATCGCCCGCGCCGCGTTCGCCGGCAGGGGACGGAGAGGGGCAGGGCAAGGGAGATTACAGCAGAGCCGGAGGCGGAGTCCAAGCGACCAGCCCGGCTGGCAATTATTCGGCCGCGTTACGGGTAAAGACCTGCGAATAGATCGGTCCCGTGTCCGTGCGGAGCATGCCGAACACTGCGGTCCACTGTTTCTGCTCCAGGCGGTAGATAAACGCGCCGTCGGCGAGCGCCTGCCCCTGCTGCGGGCCGGCGGTGACCTTGCCGTTCTTCCAGCGGAAGACCTTCACGTCGCCGTCGGTCTTGATCTCGAACTCGACGACGTGCTCGTGCAGCAGCATCGTGCCGTCGAACGTCCGCACGGTCTCCTTCTGGCCGTCGATCACCTTCTCGACTCGGTATTCGTTTCCGTTCGAGGTGACCTTCGTTTCCCACGTCCCCTGGAGTGTCTGAAGGTCGTCAGCGGCGGCCGTGCGCGAGACGAGGCACAGGGCGAGCAGGGCACACGTGGTCAGGAGGACGCTGCGCATGATGAGTCCTTTCCGGCAAGCGGGATTGTCGCGACCGTGAAGTCGGCGGATCGTACCGGAGTGATGATGGTACGCCAATGCGAATAGCGCCGTCGCTCGTCGTGACATTCTCGTGACACACAGGACGACCGTTACCAGGTATGATGGCATCCAATGCAGATTCCGCGACCGCCTGCATCGAATCCAGTCTGCGAGGTGTCTTATGCGTACCGCAATGATCCTGGTCGCCGTGATCCTGCTCCCGGGGCATTACGCCCGGGCCGATAAGATGCCCGTCGAACGATGGCGCGTCGTCGTGCAGGATGCGGCCCTGCAACCGCTTGCGGTCTCCGATGCTCCCCGGCTCATCGCCGCACGGGGACGCTGGTCGTCGCGGGGCAACCGCTCGAACGCGTCCTGCCGGCCTTCACGA
>CAZWGW010001088.1:0-2345 GCA_964633565.1 uncultured Planctomycetaceae bacterium | reverse complement strand
CGGACCGTAGCGTCGATGAAACGCCGGCCTTCGTTCCTCATCAGTTGTGGCTGCTGGCGGAAGGGGATGTTTTGCCCGATGTCCGGCAGCCGGTCCGAAAGGTGCCCGTTCGCGATGAAGACGTCGAGACGCGTGTCGTGATCGAAGTCGGCCAGCAACGTGCCGAACCCGAGCCGGGTGCGGCTCGGCGCGCCCAGCCCCAGTTCGTCGGTGACGTCGAGAAACAGCCCGGCCCCCTCGTTGCGATACAACGTGTTGGTTTCGGCGTAATAGTTTGTCACGAACAGGTCGAGCCGCCCGTCCGCATCGACATCCCCTGCAGCCACGCCCATGCCGGCCTGCGCTTCGCCGGAGCGGTCCAGCGCAGTCCCGGAGAGCAGTCCGGTGTCGGTGAAATGCCCCTGACCGTCATTGGTCCACAACAGGTTGGGCGTCGTATCGTTGGCGACGTAGAGGTCGAGGTCGCCGTCGTCGTCGAGGTCCGCTGTCACGACGCCCAGGCCCGGCTGCGGCGCAATGACCGCAATGCCTGACGCGCGGCTCGCGTCGGCGAACGTGCCATCCCCCCCATTGCGGAACAGCACGTCCGGCTCAAAAGGGTACTTGCGCGGCGGGCAGAGGACGTGCACGATGCGGCCCCGGTACTCGTGAGTGCAGACGGTGTAGTTGCGGCGATCGATCCGCACATAGTTGGTCACATACAGATCGACGCAGCCGTCGCCGTCGATGTCGGTCCACGTACAGCTTGCGCCGTAGCCCTGGTGGCCGGTCCCGGTGGCCGCCGATACGTCGCTGAACGTGCCGTCGCCGTTGTTGTGGAACAGCGTGTTCGGGCCGAAATTGGAGACGTACAGGTCGGGGAAGCCGTCGTTGTCGTAATCGCCGACCGCCAGGCCCATCGTGTATTCGGCCTCCTCGATGCCGACGAACTCAGTGACGTCGCGGAACTGCCCTGCCGAATTGCGGAACAGCCGGTCCAGCGGCCGGCCGTCGTCGGGTTCCCGGTCTGCGCCGGCCCAGGCGCGTCCCTGTCCGAGATACAGGTCGGGCCAATCGTCGCAGTCGTAGTCGAGCCAGGCGACGCCGGAGCCCATCGTGAGATGCAGATGGCGCTCCTCGGTGAAGGGGGACTGGTGGACGAAACGAATCCCGGCGACGTCCGCCATGTCTTCGAAGCGGACGTCGGCCGCCGTCGCGTCCCGCGCTGGGGCGCCGGCCGCGAGGCACACGCAGAGGCAACTTCGGAGGTGTCGCGTCAATCGATCCACGGCGATACCAGAATAGCCCTGGCGTAAAACGCCCGCCAGCAGCTCACTTCAGTTGTGGAACTGCCGCCTGTAGCCGGTTGGCGTCTGGTTCGTGTGCGCCCTGAAGATCCGCGACATGTAATAGACGCTGGCAAATCCCGCCCGTTCCGCGACTTCACCGACCGGCAGCGACGTCGACGCGAGCAACTGCTTGGCCCGCTCCAGGTGTACGCGTCGCAGTTCCTCGGCGATGCCGCGCCGCAGGACGGTGCGGAACTTCAGTTCCAGCGAGCGTCGCGAGACGCCGACCTGGCGCAGCACGTCCTCGACGTGGAGCGGCTGGTGGGCATGCTCGCGGATGAACCGCACGGCCGCCGACAGGTCCGGGTCGCCGCCGGCCAGCACGTCGGATGACTGCCGCGTGACGACGCCGGTGGGGGGGACGAGCGTCGGCTGCCGGGGTGTCTCCGCGCCGCGCAGCAGCCGTTCGAGCAGTGCGGCCGCCTCGAAGCCGATGCGTTCATCGGCCACCACGACGCTCGACAGCGAGGGTCGGGACAACTGGCAGAGCAGGTCGTCGTTGTCGACGCCAATCACGGCGACCTCATCCGGCACACGCAGTCCGCCGCGGCGGCAGGCCTCAACGACCGGGACGCCCCAGATGTCGTGCGAGGCGAACACTCCGACCGGCTTGGGGAGAGCGCGGAGCCAGTCGATGAGGCCCGGATTGACGGCCAGCCGGCGGGCCTGTCGCAGGAAGGAAGTCGACGAGGGGATGAGGTACCGGTGATAGGTTAATCGCGGCTGGTGCCGTTCTTTTCCGTTCCCGCGCGGGCGCTGCGGGCTGGTGTGCGACGGACGGTCGGCCGAGTCAGCGTTGACCGTTTGCTGGATCAAGCCTTCGCGGAACCCGGCCTCGCGCTCGGTGGAGTAGAGGTGTCCCGCATGCCCCAGGAATCCAAAGTGGGCCAGCCCGCAGTCGCGCAAATGATCAAACGCCATGCGGCCGATGCGGCGATGGTCGGCCATCACGCGCGGGAACGGAGCGCGTGGCAGAAGCGAACTGACATTGACGACCGGTCGCCGCCGCCGTGCGCG
>CAZWGW010001087.1:2092-2347 GCA_964633565.1 uncultured Planctomycetaceae bacterium | reverse complement strand
CAGGGACAGCCACGCGTCCAATTCGTCAAGCCCCGTTGTCTTACACTTGTAATTTTTCCCATCCTCCGCGATGATGGCTCCACGGCCATGTGCGGCCAGCGCACTGCCACATCAGTTCGCGTTATTCCGGACGTATTCCCATGCCCATCCCCGTTGAATGCCCGCATTGCCTCGCCGACCTGCAGGTCAAAGAGAGCTTCCTCGGCAAAAGGATCCCCTGCCGTGAATGCGGCAAGCCGTTTCAGGTCACCCGCC
>CAZWGW010001087.1:1810-2082 GCA_964633565.1 uncultured Planctomycetaceae bacterium | reverse complement strand
CCGGGGGACTTCGTCCGGCGGCGGGCGGCGGCGCAGTTCCGGCGGAGGCGGTAAAGGGCTGCTGGTCGCCATCGTCGGAGGCGTGGCGTTCCTGATTGCGGCCATCCTCGGGTTCGTCGTCGTGCGGGCGCTCACCGGCGGCGGGGGAAATGAGCCCGAACAGACCGCATTCGCCCCCGGTGGGCAGCCGTTCGATACGCGGCCGGGTCTCAACCCGCCCGCCGTCACCGGTGGCAACACGACGCAGCCATCGCGGTTCGATCTACCGGTCC
>CAZWGW010001087.1:0-1800 GCA_964633565.1 uncultured Planctomycetaceae bacterium | reverse complement strand
CGCCGCGTGTTACCGGGCCGAAGAACCCCAGCGCGGGGATCGGACTGGGGAGCGTCGTCGGCGTGATGGACTACTGGAAGCAGAACCGCAACGACGCCGGCGGGGCCGAGGCGGAGTTCGAACTGTTCCAGCAGGAGCCGGACACGCTGCCGCCGGAGCAGTGGAACGTCGACGTCGATCCGCCCCCCGCGCCGATCGTGTTCGCGCCGGACCGCAAACAGGTGAAGGTCGAAGTCCCCAATAACGGCACCACTCGCGCCACGCCGCACGATATCGTGTTCCCCGTCGTCCCGAGCGCGTTCGTCGCTGTCGGCCAGAACGCCGAGAAGAAAGACGAGCGCGAAGTGTGGGACCTGACCAAGCCCGAGAAGTTCGGCACGATCACGGGTCTGGGGGTCGAGACCGAAATGAACGCCCTCAGCCCCGACGGCCGCTACTTCGCCGGCATTACCGGCCGCGGGACGCAGTCGATCGGCGTGTGGGACGTCGAAGCGAAGCAGGCGATCGTCGACATCACCCCCGGCGACAAGCTGCGCTCGCTGGAGTTCGTCGCCATCCCGCGGCCCGACCTGCTCGTGGCCGGGTCGGCCTGGGGCCATGCAATCGGCGTGTGGGAGTTGCCGACCGGCAACCCGCTGCACGAGATCGACCTGGGCTGGACCCACATGCAGATCGCCCGCATCGCCTTCAGCCCCGGCGGGAAGTACATGGTCATGCCGTTCAAGGAAGACGGCAAATGGGAGGAGCAGATCGGCATCTTCGACCTGGAGCGGGGGGAAGTCGCCGGGTCATTGCCGCCGCCGGTCTATGCGACCTGGCGGTCCTTCAATCTCGACCCGCAGGGGTTCGCGTTCTCACCCGACGGCACGGAACTGGCCGGCGTGTTCAACGGCTGGCACGCGTCCAAGGTGTTCATCTGGCGGCTCAGCGACGGCGCGCTCGTCGACCACATGACGTTCAAGAAGCACCTGCAGGACATTGCACTCGGAGAGCACGCCTTCGCCAAGACGGCCCTCCCGCTGATCTGGTTCCCCGGCAACAAGCGGCTGATCGCCTATGAGACGACGCTGCTCGATCGCGGGCTGGCGACGAACGTCTATCAGATCCCCGGCGGCGAAATCCGCGACAACTTCCCCGGCCTGCGCCGCCCAATCGACGAGTCGCACATCACCGCGCTCACGGTCAGCGGCCGGAAAGGCTTCGTCACCGTCTACGAGATCCCCGAAGAACAGGTCTCGAAAGCGACCGCCCGCGTCGCCGCCGCCGTGAACCGCAAGCCCGACGTGCCGGTGGTGCTCGTCGAGCAGGGTATGTCGCGGCCCGCGGCGATGACGCAGGTACAGTGGATCACACCGAACGAAGTCGCGTGGAGCGTCCAGCCCGATCCGGCCGAGCCGGTCGCCGCGCGGACGTGCGAATTGTCGCTGCTCAAGGGGACGCTGCGGCAGGTCGGCCTGTCGCGCACCGGGTCGCCGGTCGCCGTCGCGTTGCGCTCGACGGCGAATGACCCGTTCGGGCGCATCCCGCGCGGCAACAAGCCGCCCCAGGAGGTCAAGAACCACCGCTGGTTCGCGCGACCGGACGAGAACGCCGCTTCGGCCGGCGGCCAGGGGAACGCCCGGGCGTGGCTCGACGTCTACGATCTCGCCGCCGGCAAGCGGGCGCGCGAACTGCGTCTGCCTTACGACGGCGACCTGCTCTGCGTCAGCCCGCAGGGGTCGCGCTGCGTCATCCTTGAGAACGGCGACCAGGGGCGGCTTGACGTGTACTCCACGGACGACGGCGCGCACGTAACGGGCC
>CAZWGW010001086.1:0-2349 GCA_964633565.1 uncultured Planctomycetaceae bacterium | reverse complement strand
TGTGCTCGGCGGCCTCGCGCAGCGCCCCGATCAGCGCGCCGGCGGCGGCCGGGTGAAGTGCCGTCTCCGGCTCCTCAATCCCCACCAGGCGAATCGGCTCCTGCCGGCCGGCGAGTTGCATGGCAGCCACGAGAATGCCCAGCGTGCGCAGCGTGCCATCCGACATGCTGCCCGCATAGAACCGCCAGGGATGTTCAGCACCGGTCACCTGTCGGCGGAATTCCAGCGTTTCATGATGACCAACGGGTACGCGATGGAAATCAGCAATGTCAGGAACGATTTGGGCAAGGTATTCCTGGATGCGCTGTTTCACGGCGGGGCGGTCTTCTGCCAGGCGTGAAACGACGCTCGCCAGATTGCTGCCGTCCCGGCGCAGCAATTCCCCTGCATCGGGTTTCTGGATTTCTTTCATCTGGTCCGGATTGAGGTTGTAGAACCCCATTGCTTCGAGCGCGTCATAGACAGGACGGAACTCCGGCAAACCTGACGCGATGACGAGAAACAGCCGGTCGCTGGCGGGCTGCGGCAATGTCGGCGCAGTCGTGGACTTGATCTCACCCTCGGCTACTTCGTAAGCGTGACGCCCTGTTGCGTCACAGACCTCAAGCCGTTCGTGCTTTACGAGGAATGTTCCTTTTGGTTGAGAACTGATTTCAAAGGAGTATTCGGCGTGCGAGTCCGGCAATCGCAATTGGAGATCTATGGCGAAGTTGCGCGGGTGCCCCGTGCTGATCCGACGGACGGCCGCGATCCCCCCACGCGACTTGATGGCATGATCGAGCGAAGTCTCCAATCCCTCGGCCACAAACCGCAGGGCGTCGAGAAAGTTGCTCTTGCCCGCCCCGTTGCGGCCCACGAGCAACGTGAGCCGCCCAAGTGCGATGTCGCAATCCGCAATGCTCTTGTAATTACGGATGCGGACGCGCTGCAGGAAGACGTCATTTCGAGACATGGCGGATTGTCCAGGAAGGACAGGTCGGACTCCCGGAATCATAGCAGGTCCGGGTCTCAACGCTGAACGCGTGACGCGCTCGGCAGTCGAGGTGCCGTGCGCAGCCCGCTGGCAGGGTTTAGTGCGGCTGCGCTATTGCCCCGCCACCTTGATCCTCCCCTCCAGCGTCGCCAGCGTCTCCTTCAGCGCGTACTCCAGGTACTCGTCCTGCTCGTACGCCAGCGATTCCACGGCGATGTCGAGCGCCTGCTGGTCGTCGAAGAAGCTCAACGCCCGCACGGCCTCCAGCCGCACTCGTGGATGCTCATCGTTCACGCGCTCCTGCAGCATCGTCAACGGGTTCGAGACCCGGTCCCGCCAGTAGCAGAGGACGCGCGTCGCCGCGGCACGGGCGTGCGGGTTGGCCGAGTTGAGGATGTCCGCCAGCAGCGACTCGTCGACGGCGTCGTGGTGCTGCTTGACCCACAGCGCCTCCAGACGGTGATGCTCGAAGTCGGAGTCGTCCCGCTTGAGGGCGGCGACCCACTTGTCGACGGCGGCGACGATTTCGGCGGTATCGCGGCTGCGCAGTTCGCGCCGGACGGCTGCGCGCGTGCGGTACTCGTACGCCTTGAGCAGTTCCAGCAATTGCTCGATCGGCTCGCCGGCAATGTTCGGCGGATCGAGCAGCGGCTTGTGCCTGTACGTGATCCGCCAGATCCGGCCGTGCGTCTTGTCGCGATTGGGGTCCCGCAGGTTGTGTTGCATGTGGCCGATCAGCGGATTGAACCAGTCCAATACATACAGCGCGCCGTCCGGGCCGAACTGCAGGTCGACCGGGCGGAAATTCGGATCGGCCGATCGGAGCAGCGGTTCGACCGGATCGGCGGAGTAGCCCGAGCCTTCGTCCTTGAAGCGGTACTGCAGGACCCCCTGGAAGCCGATGCAGTTGTTGAGCAGGTAGTCCCCCTGCATCTCGTCGGGGAAGTGCCGGCTGGAGACGATCTCGCAGCCGCACGTGGGACGCCATTGCTTGACCAGGAACTGCTTCAGGCCGGGGTGCTTGCGGGGATAGTCGACGTCCCCCGAGAACGCGGCGGCCACGTAGTTCGCGCCGCCGGATGCGTCGGCGACGAAGTCCTCCCCCCAATAATCCCAGCACTGCCCCCAGGGATTGGCGAACCCGTAGGAGACATAGACATCGAGCTTCTCCGTCCGCGGCTCGTAGCGGAAGACGGCCGCGTCCTTCACGCGGGTCGGGCCGTACGGGGTCTCCACCTGCGTGTGGTGGAACGTCCCCTCCATGAAGTACAGGTCCCCGCCCGGTCCCCATTCGAATGCGCTGAGCGCGTGGTGCGAGTCGGCCGAGTCGAACCCGTGCAGAATCAGGTCGTACTTGTCGGCCTGGTCGTCGCCAT
>CAZWGW010001085.1:0-2354 GCA_964633565.1 uncultured Planctomycetaceae bacterium | reverse complement strand
CATTTTGCGACAATCGCTGTGTTGGGTCGCGCCTTACGCAGCGCGACAGGACTGAAGCCCGTCACGAGACCGGATCTGGCGAGCCGGCCCACGCGGGGTAATCCCGATTTTCGAGAAAGGAGGTGGTCCTGTGGAATATGACTGTCCCAGTAGCCAGCGAGGTGGAACTGTCTAGCCGACAGTCGGCGGGCTGTCGCCGGGCTGAAAAGCCCGGGGGTCTTCACCCGACAGCCACCTCCTCGTAGGGATCACCTTGTGTTGATTCACTGCGAGCACTCAACAGGCCCGGTCCTCACCGCGAGGGCCGGGCCTTGCTCGCTTTACGGGACCCACGCATGTTGCCGATGATCCGCACCGGCGCTCTCTGTTCCCTGGCACTGGTCATTCTTCAGGAATCCGCCGGCATGGCCGCCGACCGACCGATCGTGATCGCGCATCGCGGAGCGTCCGGCTACCTGCCCGAGCACACGCTGGAGGCGAAATCGCTTGCACATGGCATGGGGGCCGATTATCTCGAGCAGGACGTCGTGCTGACCCGGGACGATGCTCCCATCGTGTTGCACGATATCCATCTCGACACGGTGACCGACGTCGCGGAGCGATACCCCGATCGCAAGCGCGACGACGGCCGTTTCTACGCCATCGATTTCACGCTGGCCGAGGTCAAGACGCTCCGCGTCAGCGAGCGGTTCAATCCCAGGACCGGATTGGCCGTTTATCCGCAGCGCTTTCCCGTGCAGACGTCCCGTTTCGAAATCCCCACACTCGCGGAAGAGATCGAATTGATCCAGGGGCTCAATCACAGCACGGGGCGTGAAGCCGGGCTGTATCCCGAAATCAAGGCGCCGGCGTTTCATCGCGCACAGGGCAAAGACATCAGCCGCATCGTGCTGGATGTGCTGAACCGCTACGGCTACGACAGCCACGACGACCGGATCTTCGTGCAGTGCTTCGACGCCGCCGAAACGCGCCGGCTGCGCGAGGAGTTCCGCACGAAACTGCCGCTGATCCAGTTGATCGGGGAGAACTCCTGGAAGGAATCGACGACCGACTACAACCGCCTGCGGACGGAGGCGGGGCTCCGGGAAATCGCCGGGTACGCCGACGGAATTGGACCATCGCTGAAGCACATCCTGACCGGCTTCGATGCCGAAGGCCGCCCGGTCTTGAGCGATCTGGTGGCGCTGGCGCATCGGGAGCAGTTGGCCGTGCATCCGTATACGCTCCGGGCCGACGAATTGCCGCAGGGAATTGCCGACTTCGATGCGCTGCTCGGCTTGTTTGTGGACGACGCCGGGATCGACGGGCTGTTTACGGATTTTCCGGACCGGGCGGTGAAGTTTCTGGGGAAGCGTGGGAGTAAATGAGAGCGCCGTGCGCGACACGCTCCCCTACGGGTCGCGGCGAAACGAACGCGGCGAAACGAGCGACGCTTGCGGATCGCATACGTACGCTTCGCTGACGGGCGTACGTCGTGGTAAGATCACCGCTCACGCAGCCGGAGCGGACCACGAGCCATGGCGACCTACTTTCGCAAGCGGAGCCGGATCCACGTCCCGATCACGCTCAGCGTGACGCTGATGCTGCTCAACATCACGCTGATGGTGTGCTGGATCATCCTGCTGGCGCGCGACGCACAGTGGGGGGCGCTGACGATCGGCGTCGTCACGTTCACCATCATCCTCGCGGGGCTGTCGTTCTGGCTGGCGCTGACGATCAAGGAGATCCGTCTCAACCATCGCCAGGCGAACTTCGTCGACAGCGTCACGCATGAACTCAAGTCGCCGATCGCCGCGCTGCAGCTCTATCTCGAGACGCTGCGGATGCGCAATCTCGACGAGGCCCGGCGGAATGAGTTCCACGCCACAATGGCCGAGGAACTCGCCCGGCTGGACCAGCTCATCAACCAGTTGCTGGAGGTGGGCCGTCTCGATGCCATCGGAGCGCACGAGCCGGCCGAGAGCGTGTCCCTGCAGGCGCTGCTGTACCGCTGCGCGGAGACGGCCTGCGCCCATCACAAACAGGACCTGGAACAAGCCGTCACATTCGAAGTGGCGCCGCTCACGCTGCACTCGCGACGGATCGTGCTGCAACTCATCTTTTCGAACCTGATCGACAACGCCGTCAAGTACGCCGACGATCCCGCCTCCATTCACGTGCAGGCCGTCCCCTGCGGCACGGACCGCGTGCGCGTCCGGATTACGGACAACGGCTCCGGCGTCCCCTACGAGGAACGCCGGAAGATCTTCGGGATCTTTTACCGCGGCGGGAGCGAGCTGGAACGGAGGCGCAAAGGGACGGGGCTGGGACTGTACATCGTCCACACGCTGGTCAAACGGCTGAAAGGGCGGATT
>CAZWGW010001084.1:0-2356 GCA_964633565.1 uncultured Planctomycetaceae bacterium | reverse complement strand
GATCGGGCATACCGTGAACCCGAATGTCGCGCTCGTGTGCGGGTTCTCCGTGAACCATGACGAGCAGGAAGCACTCGATCGCGGCATCGACGGCCTGCGGTTCTTCCAGTTCGCGCTCGGGCACTTCTATGCGGCGGGAGAGCATAAGCCCGGTCGGACAGACATCTGGGCCGCCTACATGGCCGCACGTGACCGACTGATCGCAGGCGACCTCGTCGCGGACACGACCCGCCCGGACACCGGCGGCGGGGTGGGCGGCAACCGTGGGGCCATCGGGACACCGTCACAGGTCCGGCAGACGCTGCGCGGCTTTGCGGACATCGGAGTGGACCAGATGGTGTTCATCCAGCAGGGCGGAAAGAACCGCCACGAGGACATCTGCTCGTCCCTCAAGCTGTTCGCAGCGGAGGTGATGCCTGAATTCCACGCCGAGGAAGAACAGCGTCTGCGCAGGAAGCAGGAGGAGCTGGCTCCCTACATCGAGCAGGCCTTCGCCCGCAAGCAATGGCTTAAGCAGCTTCCTGACGACCAAATTCCCACGTTTTCGGCCTATGGCCGCGTCGTCGCTGAGACCTCCGCGGCTCGTTGACCGACTCTGCGCCCCACCAGGATGAGCGGGCCCGTGAGATTGACGGGCCTGCTCATTCCTGCATGTTGCCGGGCATACGTCAGGAGTGGGCGCGCACGTCTGGGGCGGGACCCATGGAACCGGAATCCGCCCACGTCGAAACGTCGACATCGACGACATTTGGGGGCTCAGTTCCGTTGATAATCCACTCGACGAGCAACTGGGCAGCCCGGGCACCCATCGCGCCCGTATCGTTGTGGACGGCTGCCACCGGCGGGTCGAGGAGGCTATCGACGATGGTGGAGTCGCTGAACGAAAACACGGAGAGGTCCAGGGGAATGCGCAGTCCCATGGACCGTGTCGCCTGGATGAGCGAGGGAAGCAAGCTGTGTGACACGGCGATGGCGGTGACGGGAAGCGGACCCTTCACGATGCGGCGCAGGCGTTCCGCCATCCATTCCGCTGTCGAATCGTGGGCAGCTTCAATCATCTGGCATGCGAGGCCAGAGGCAGCAGCCGCCTCTGTGACATAACTGGGCCTGAACGATTGCTTCGCGAGGGCGCTGTCGAAATAGGCAACCGAGCTGTGGCCCAGTTCGCGTGCCCGCGCCATGGCGTCGAACAACGCCTTACGCTCAGAGGTGGTCACGAGGGGGATCTCGCTGCAGTCCGCCCCGCGGCTGAACACCGCGATGACGGGGCGGTGGCTCTCGACATAGGGGCGGAGCTCTTCGGTGACACCGGCCGGATTCGTGACGATGAGCCCGTCCACCCGGCGTTCGAACATGCGGCGGAGCAACGTGCGGTACTGATCCGGGTTGGAGCGGGCGTTCGCGACGAAGACGCTGTAGCCGGCCGCCTCGGCCTGGGCCGAAAACCGGTCCATGAAGTCCAGCAGCGCAAGGACGCGCAGGTGCGTGCACAACATCCCAATCGTCAGCGTGCGCGTCGTGCGGAGGCCGCGGGCGGCCTCGTTGGGCTGGTAGCTGACGTCCAGTGCCGCGGCGCGGACGCGCTCGAGGACTTCCGCAGCGACATAATGACCACCGCTCAAGGCACGCGAAGCCGTGCTGACCGAGACCTGGGCCAACGCGGCAACATCGCGCAGGGTCGATGGCCGCGTCGGGTCTTTACGTGACATGCCGGCATTGTAGCAGGGGCTAGACGGTGAGTAATGCCTGCTGATAACGTTTGCAGCCGATCGCGCTTCCGAATCTCCGGAGCGGCTCCAAATCCGTTATTGTTGCGCCAGTGTGAAGCAGGGGGGCCTCCGTGTCCGCGCAAGTTGTCGCACCTTCTGAAGGGATGCTCCGCGCCAGCAGGCGCGTGAACGTGAGGGCTATGTGGCACCTCGCCCGCCGTTCGCCGCTCGGTACCGGCTCCGTTGTGTTCATCGTGGGGCTGCTCATTATCGCGATCGCCGCGCCGCTCTTCGCGCCCTATGACCCCCTCGCGTTCCACCGCATCGACCGCCTTCAGGGACCAAGCACGACCTACTTCCTGGGCACGGACCAATCAGGTCGCGATCAGTTCTCCCGGCTCATTTATGGCGCACGAGTGTCGCTCTACGTTGGCATCGTACCGATCCTGATCAGCGGCATCTTCGGCACAGGACTCGGCCTGCTGTCGGGGTACTGGGGAGGCGCGCTCGACGCAGTCCTGCAGCGTTTTGCCGACGCGCTGATGTCAATTCCCGCACTGGTCATCGCCCTCACGATGGTTGCCCTCCTTGGGCCCAGCTTGAACAACGTGGTCATCGCCATCGCGGTGGTGACGATCCCCACCGTG
>CAZWGW010001083.1:0-2368 GCA_964633565.1 uncultured Planctomycetaceae bacterium | reverse complement strand
GATGAACTCGAGGACCGCCCCGGCGTCACGTCGGGCGACCTGCTTGCGGAAAACGTCCGCCGCTGCACCCGCATCGTCCGCGACGTGAACCCCGAGGCCGAGATCCTTGTCTGGAGCGATATGTTCGACCCCTTCCACAATGCCGTGGACGGCTACTGGCATACGCGCAGCACGATGCGCGGCTCCTGGGAAGGTGTGGAACCCGCGGTTGTCATCGCGAACTGGAACCGCTTCCGCGCGCGGGAGTCGCTGGAATTCTTCGCCGGCCGTGGCCACCGGCAGCTCATTTCCGGCTATTACGACAACCCGCGCGTGACGGAGCAGTTACACCACTGGCTCGAAGCCGCGGAGGGCGTGGAGGGGATTCAGGGCGTGCTGTACACGACATGGAATGGCGACTATCGGCACCTGGAGCAGTTTCTCCAGTCGCTGCGGGAGTGGAAGGGGCAGTCACAACAGTAACGTCCGCCCGGGCTGAGCGGAGCGGCGTCGCATTGTTTGCCGGTTGCATAAAGGCGGGGGGCGAGTTATTATTTGTGTAGAACGTCTAGGGGAGCGCCTGTCGTCGCCGTGTCCGTGGCGGTGCCGCCTGTGGAGAACGGCCGGCGATCAGGTCTGGACGCAAGGCGCGTGATTCCATGGTGGACATCCAGCGCAAACGATCGACGGCCCGTCGCTGGGTGTGGCGCGCCGCACTCCTGACAACGCTCGTTGCCGTGGCAGCGGGAGTGACGCTGGGCCTGGCGCGGCTTGAACCGGCCGTGCCGATGGTGGACACGTCGGTGCGGTACGGCACGGTGACCCGGGGGACGCTGGTGCGCGAGGTGGCCGGTCGCGGGCCGCTGGTTCCCGTCGACGTGACGATCGTCACCTCCGAAGTCGGCGGTCAGGTCGTCGCGCTGCCGCTCGAACCGGGGGTGGAGGTGGATGTGGGGGCCGTGCTGATCGTGATGCAGGACCCGACGATCGAGCGCAACCTGATCGAGGCACAGCGGTCGCAGAAGGCCGCCGAGTCCGAGCGGGACCGCTACAAGCTGCTGCTCGAACAGCAGGAACTCGATCTGCGGGCGACAACGGCCCAGGCGCGCGCGAACTGGGAAGAGGCCCGGAGTGAGGCCGACATGAAGGGGCAGCTCGCCGCCCAAGGGCTGATTTCCGCGCGTGAGGACCAGCTTGCGCGGACCCGCGCCGATCGCACGTGGACGCTGCTCGAACTCCAGGTCGCCCGCGTGGAGAACAGCCAGAAGACGAACGAGCTGCAATTGCAGGAAAAGGAAGCGGCCGTATTGCGGGCGATCGACATCGTGGGGGACCGGCAGCGGGAGTGCGACGCCTTGACGATTCGCGCCACGACGCAGGGCATCCTGCAGGAACTCGGGCCCTCGCTCGCCGCGCGCTGGGAGGTGGGACTGCGGATCGCCTCCGGGGCGCGCGTGGCCAAGATCACGGACCCGCGAAACCTGAAGGCCGCCTTGGCGGTGACCGACGTGCAGGCGCGCGAAGTGATGACCGGGCAGCCGGTGACGATCGACACGCACAGTGCGCTGATCCCTGGGCGCGTCGTCCGTGTCGATTCGGCCGTGAGGGAGGGGAAAGTGGCGGTCGACGTGGAGCTGGCAGGGGAACTGCCCGCCGGCGCGCGACCGGACCTGGAAGTGTACGGCAAGATCGAAATCGAGCGGCTGGACGACGTGCTGCAGCTCAGCCCCCGGCCGGGGCTGGCGGAGTCGGACAGCACGATCAGCCTGTTCCGCGTCGCTCCGGGGGGGGACTACGCCGAGCGCACGACGGTCCGGCTGGGACGCGGCACCCTCAACGCCGTCGAAGTCCGGGAGGGGCTGCAGGCGGGCGACCGCGTCATCGTGTCAGACATGCGGCGCCACGACGACGTCGACCGCGTCCTGCTGCCGGCTCAATAGGATCAAGAACATCAGTACGTACAAGCGGACACGTGACCTGAGCGGGTAACCCTATGTCGCCGACTGAACCAGCCCTGATCCGCATGCGCGGGGTCAACAAAGTGTTCCTCACGGACGAGCTGGAAACGCACGCCCTGAGCGGCGTCGACCTGGACATCCGCCGTGGCGAGTTCGTTTCGATTTCCGGACCGTCCGGCTGCGGCAAGTCGACGCTCCTGTCGATCACCGGCCTGCTCGACTCTCCGACCGCCGGCGAGTACCTGCTGAAGGGGGAGCCGGTGGAGAGCCTCTCGCTCCGCGCGCGGAGTCGCGTCCGCAACCGCGAGATCGGTTTCATCTTCCAGGCGTTCAACCTGATCGGCGACCTGACGGTGTGGGAAAACGTCGAGCTGCCTCTCACCTACCGCGGCATGCCCTCGTCGGAGCGCAAGAAGAACGTGCAGGAAGCG
>CAZWGW010001082.1:2118-2372 GCA_964633565.1 uncultured Planctomycetaceae bacterium | reverse complement strand
TGTCCGATGCCGATGTTGAGAACCAGGGACTCAAACCACCGCGCCGCTGGTCGTCTGCTGCTACGGTGGCGCTGCTCCTGCTGCTCGCTGCCACGCTGTTGTACTTTCCGATTCGTGAGGCGCGGCGAGCGGCAAATCGGTCCGCCTGCAAGAACAATCTGCATCAGATCGGCCTTGCCCTGCACGCCTATCACGAGGAGTACGGCAGTTTCCCTCCGGCGTACACGGTCGATGCCGACGGCCGGCGCATGTAC
>CAZWGW010001082.1:1189-2108 GCA_964633565.1 uncultured Planctomycetaceae bacterium | reverse complement strand
CGCCGACGAAGATGGCAAACCGATGCACAGTTGGCGCGTGCTGATTCTGCCGTTCCTCGGCGAGAACGCGTTGTACTCGGAGTATCGCTTCGACGAACCGTGGGATGGTCCGCATAATCGCGATCTCACGCGGCGAATGCCGGCGGTGTACGGCTGCCCGAGTCAGGGCGACGCACACACCGGCCGGACGCAATATCTCGCCGTCGTCGGACCGGAGACGGTCTGGCCCGAGCAGTATGCAGGCGCCATTCGGCACGTGTTCGACGGCACGTCGAATACGATCCAGTTGGTTGAGTGGGCCGACTCCGACGTCAACAACGACGATTTCATCCTGCGCATCGACGCAGGCAACACCCACGACGGGATTATCCTGGCCAAGGTCGCTCCCGGACCGACCCTCGCGGACACGCTCGACGAAGTACAACGCCGAATCCAGCAGCCACACCCGGCACACAAGCGCCGCGAGTGCGAGACCGGCGAGCCCCTTGCCGTTCCAAACCTGACGTTGAACGTCAGACGCGACTACGGCGAGATCCTCGGCCGCCACATTCTCAATCCCGAACTGACTGGTCTCTGGATCGATCGGGCAGCGGAGGTCATCCGTTTCCGGCTGGACGAAACCGGCGCACACCTCGAAGCGGAGGCCGAAATTGTCGGCGAGAACGGACACTCGGAGCCAGTTCCAGTGCCCGGGCCCCGCCGCTTCATCTTCGACCGCCCCTTCCTGCTCCTCTTACAGGAGCGCGACGCCTCCACTCCCTACTTCACCGCTTGGATGGCAAACACCGAACTCATGGAACACGTTGACGGTTCGGCGGCAGATCGGTAGTCAGCCCCTGATCAACTGCCGGCTTACCCCTCCTTCGGAACCTCCAGCCGGCAGCACCCCAGGTCGAGGGCCGGCCCGTGTTGGACGCAG
>CAZWGW010001082.1:901-1179 GCA_964633565.1 uncultured Planctomycetaceae bacterium | reverse complement strand
CCCGACTGTGCTCCCAATTCGCAAATTCTTCAGATTTCTGGAAAAATCCATTCCACCAGCGCGTTGCCGACGCCCGAGATTGCATTCTCTCCTGTATGGGCTCTGCCGTGATGAGCGAATCCGATGTGACCGCCGACTTGCTGCAGCGGGCGGCTCAGGGGGACCAGCCGGCCCTCCAGGAGCTGCTGGAGCAGCATCGTCCGCGGTTGCAGCGGATGGTGCGGCTGCGGCTCAGTCGCCGGCTGCAGGGCCGCATCGATGAGGAAGACGTCCTGCAG
>CAZWGW010001082.1:0-891 GCA_964633565.1 uncultured Planctomycetaceae bacterium | reverse complement strand
GAGGCGCTGGTGGACGCGGCGCGCAAGCTGCCGGAGTACCTGCAGAACCCGGCGGCCCCGTTTTACTTGTGGCTGAGGCAACTTGCGCTGCTGCACCTCGCCGAGTTGCACCGGCACCACCTCGGTACGCAGATGCGCGACGCCGACCGGGAGGTCTCGATCTACTGCGGCGCGCTCCCCGAGGCCGATTCGGTGTCACTGGCGGCGCACCTGCTGGGGACGCTGACGTCCCCCTCGCAGGCTGCGATCAAGGCGGAACGCAGGCTGCGACTGCAGGAGGTGCTCAACGGCATGGACCCGCTCGACCGGGAAGTGCTGGCCCTGCGCCACATGGAGCAATTGTCGAACGCCGAGACGGCCGGTGTGCTGGGGTTGACCGCCTCCGGCGCCACCGCGCGGCACATGCGGGCCCTCAAGAGATTACGGACGATTCTGGAGAGTTCACCGGGGTTCTTTGAGTAGGTCCCGCGTGCCGGGCGGGACCCGTATGATCGTCGGCGCTGCACCGGTCCCGTCCGGCAGACGGGACCTACGGGAGACCGTCATGTCCGATTCGGAAGTGCGGCTCGAATTCGTCGGTCGACTCGGTGAAGAATTCGTCGAGCGCTTTCGCCGCGGCGAGCGCCCGGCGCTCAGTGAATACACGGACAAGTACCCCGAGCACGCCGACGATATTCGCGAACTGTTCCCGGCGCTGGTCATGATGGAGGACCTCGCGCCGCAGGACCGCGAGAGCCTGGGGCTGAACAAACCCTCCCGCCCGGACGCGCCGCGGGAAAAGGGTCTGGAACGGCTGGGGGATTTCCATGTCATTCGCGAGGTCGGCCGCGGCGGCATGGGGATCGTGTACGAGGCCGAGCAACTCTCGCTCGGCCGGCGGGTGGCGCTCAA
>CAZWGW010001081.1:0-2382 GCA_964633565.1 uncultured Planctomycetaceae bacterium | reverse complement strand
CTGCAGGCGGCCGGTGCGGGGTACAGTTTCAAGCTGCTGGAGGCGGACCGGGTCGGCGTCGCGTTCTTCGGCGACGGCGCGGTCAACAACGGCGCGTTTCACGAGGGACTCAACCTGGCGAGCATCTGGAAGCTGCCGGTGCTGTTCGTGTGCGAGAACAACCAGTTCGCGACGGAAGTCCCGTTCGCCTACGCCAGCGGCAATCCGAGCGTCGGCGAGCGGGGGGCGATGTACGGCATGCCGGGCTTCACCGTCGACGGCAACGACGTGCGGGCAATTCGTGACGTCGCCGGAAAGGCCATCGAGCGGGCGCGAAACGGCGACGGACCGACGCTGATCGAGTGCACGACGTACCGCACGCGGGCCCATGCGGAAGGGATGGGGGACTTCACGTATCGGACAAAAGAGGACGTCGAGGAGTGGAAGAAACGCTGTCCGATCTCTCGCTGGCGTGCGTGGCTCATCGAGCACGAAATCGCGGAGGCGGTCGAACTGGACGAGATCGATGCCGACGTCGCGGTCGATGTGAAAGCGGCCCGCGAGTTTGCCGAAGGGAGCCCCTGGCCCGATGCGAAGTCGGCCACAGCGCACGTCTATGCGACACCCCGAACCTCCGCCGCGGTGAAGTCCGTTCCCCGCGAATCCACGACGCGCGAACTGACGTGGATGAAGGCGACGCACGAGGCGCTCGCGAACGCGATGGCGGCCGACCCGACGATCTTCGTGCTGGGGGAAGGGATCGGCAAGCGGGGCGGCAACTTCATGACGACCGCCGGTCTGTACGACGTCTATGGACCCGTCCGCCTGTGCGATACGCCGATCAGCGAGCGAGGGTTCGTCGGGCTGGCATGTGGGGCGGCCATGACGGGTACGCGGCCCGTCGTCGACTTCATGTTCGCCGACTTCATCATGGACTCCATCGGCGAGATCGTGAACCAGATTGCCAAGATGCAATACATGTCGAGCGGCCGGCTCCGGATGCCGCTGCTGCTGCGGGGCTGCATCGGCATCGGGCACTCGGCGGCGACGCATCACTCGGGGAGCTACTACTCGCTGTACGCCCAGGTGCCGGGCCTGCGGGTCGTCGTGCCGTCGACACCTTACGACGCCAAGGGGCTGCTGATCCACGCACTCCGCAGCAACGACCCGGTGATGTTCCTGGAGCACCGCGAACTGTTGAGCAGCAAGGGGCCGGTGCCGGAGGGGGACTACGAAATCGAGTTCGGGCGGGCGGCCGTGCTGCGGGAGGGGCGCGACGCCACCGTGGTCGCACTGGCGCGAATGGCTGCCCTCGCCGTCTCGGCGTGCAACGAGTTAAGTAAGGAAGGCATCTCGATCGAGGTGATCGACCCGCGGACTGTCTCGCCGCTGGATGCGGACACCATTGCACAGTCGATTCACAAGACCGGACGACTGCTGATCGTGGATGAAACCCCCGCACCCTGCAGCGTGGCGGCGGAGATCGCCGGGCAACTGGCCGATGTCGGGTTCAATGACCTTGATGCGCCGATCAAGCGGCTGCACGGCGCGTTCACGCCGACACCGTACAGTCCGAGTCTGGAGGCGGCGGTGGTCCCCAGTGTGGCGACGATCACGCAGGCGATCCGGGACCTGCTGGAGGAATAGACCTGCTCACTCACTCGAGAGTCGCCACAAAGGACAAAAAAGCGGCAAGTACTGCATATCGGGCTTTGTCGACACATACGATGAAGTACGCATCGTTCAAGGGACGGCGGATATGGAGGAGGACTGACCGCGTTTTGGCGCTGGGCGGAAGGAAAGTTATCACGGCTGGCCACTCTCGCCAATAGTCGAAAGTCCACTGGCAATCCGAGAGTGCGTGCTGAATGGTACCAATGGGGGTTCGAACGTGTACGACACCATCCGCTACAGTCGTTGTCTGTGGGTACCTCATAACGCAACCCAATGTATACACTCCGGTGTAGCTCACAACCAGAAACAAGGAGAGCAGAAGCAGCGGACCGAATATATCTGGCTGCATGACGGCGATTGCAAGAAGCAGGATCGCGACGAAGATTATTAGCGATATGACAAACTTCGGTAGCACAAACACGTCGGCCAGCCGTACGACATCGACAAACGTCGCGTGACGCATGGCAAAAGCAGCCAAGCGATCCGAGTGGGCTGATACGCAGTCCAGGCAGTAATCGTGGCCGTCCCAGAGGCGCACGTGTCCCTGTGCGACGAGTGGACGTTCACACTTGCCGCAGCTTGTCCCATTCGTGGCGACCATTGATTCGTCGCTCATGTCTTTCAATTCTACCAAGACTCGGTGCCGGCAAAACCAGGAATGCGATGATGCCCTGCGAAATCACGGTCCCCCGCCTCGGCTGGTCGATGGAGGAGGGGATCTTTGTCGAA
>CAZWGW010001080.1:0-2384 GCA_964633565.1 uncultured Planctomycetaceae bacterium | reverse complement strand
AACCAGGTTGGTCGTCAGCGCGCCGTATTACGGCGACAGAGTGCGGCGGAGAACGGGGATCCAGTTGCCGACGACGCGAACACAGGGGGTCCATCCGAGCGACTGGACGTAGCCGTTCGTGGCCCACACGAATAACAGAAAGAAGTATCCGGCACCCAACCCGAACACGACGTTGAGCAGCGCTGAGACAAACATGCCGATCGCCAACATCGTGCGGGGAGAGACCCGCTCCGAGAACTGCCCGTTGAAAAGCTGGCCGATCCCGTACGTGATTTTCAACGATGCCAGGATGTCGGAAATCTCGTCGCTCGTGAGCCCCAGCCCCCCTTCCCCCGGCGATTTCCCCATGCCATCGACGGCGGCGGAGAGATTGGTCCGGCAGAAGTAAAACGCCCCGTACGTCAGCCAGATCGTCCATACCATCTGCTGTTCGCCCGGCCAGCGGTGCGTCCGGGGATCAATCGCTCCGGCGTCCGCCTCAAGGGCAGGTGCGCGAACCTCGTTGGACATGCAGACTCCCGGGGTGCAACGGCCAAAAGAACAGGCCAGCATAGCCGAATCGAGCGCCGGTTTCACCCGCGGGAAACATCGAAAAACCGGCGGCAGCCGGAACGATTCCTCCGTTCAAACGCCCGGCGGAGAGCGCAATTCCGGCAGGGGACGCACCGTGTTGCGCTGCCGCTTTTGCTGTGCAGGGTCGCGCTCCTGCAGACGGGCTTCTTCGCGCGCCTCTTCCCGCGTCATCTGCAGGCTGAGTTCGTGCCGGCGCCGTTGATACCAGAGGTCCCCCACCGAGAGCGCCAGCAGCACGGCCGCAAGCTGCCACGCGAGCCGGATCACGAGCGTCCCCCACGCGGCAGCGAGTTCGGCCGGCGCCAGGTTCGAGAGGCCGGCCAGACGCGGCCACGCATCGACGACCGACCAGACCGTGATCAGCGTGACAAGCAGCAGCTTCAGCAGCGTAAGTCCCGCACCGGCCGGATGCGCCGACGCCCCCACTCGCCGCAAGCCGCCGCGGATGCTGACCCGGCTCCACCTGGGCCGGACAGCATCGGGGGTGAGCCGGAACCCGAACTGCAGCACGTTGGCCGCCGTGGCAGCGAGCACCAGGAGTGCGAGAGCACCAATCGCGGCTTCGCGAACTGCAGCCAGCGATTGCCACACGTGCGCACTCGTCCGCAACTCGGCTGGCGATGTCGGGACCGTTGTGAATGCGTCACGCAGCAGGTCGCGACCGGCTTCTGTGAGGGTCGGCCCGAATAGCGACAGGCACGCCGCACACGTCAACAGCACCACGGCCGCGGTCAGGTCGCGGCTGCGCGCAACGGACCCGCTTCGGCGCGCCTCCTCGAGGCGGCGTGCGGACGGGGGTTCCGTGCGGTCGTCGTGGTCGTCGCCGAACATGGGGGGTGTTGTCCGGTCTTACGGTCGGCTCGTGAAGGACAACAATGCGGGGGCCTGTTCGAGCAGCGACTGGAACCGGTCGGCCAGCGGGCTGGTGATGCCCGGCATCGAGACGACGAGGATCAACACGCACGCGACAATCCGGAGCGGCGCCAGGATCGGTCCGGCTCCGGGCGCGGGGGCCGAGCGGCCGAGCCAGGCCGTGGCCACCGTCACGAGCGACATCACGGCCAGCAGCGGCGCCGCCACGTAGAGCGCGAGCAGGAACGATTGCTGCCCGAGGACCATGAGCAGATCAACCGCCGAGTGCGGAGTCATCGCCGCGGCCACCGGGAGCATTTCAAACAAATCGAGCATCGACGCCGTGAGCGCCAGATGGCCGCCGAACGGAGCGAGCAGCAGGAACACGGCCGCCGCCGTCAGGACCAGTACCTGGCCCAGCGGCGTCCCCTCGTCGTTCGTTCCCGGGTGGAAAACCTGGGAAAACGCGAGGCCCGCCTGCTGGTCGAGCAGTTCACCGGCGGCCTGCACACCGGACAATACGCCGCGGACTCCCAGCCCCAGGGCCGCACCGATGCCGAGTTCCGCGGCCCCGGCGAGCAGCAGGCGGACGCCGTGCGCCACCAGCCACTCCGTCAGATCATGGGCTGTGCCAGCGGCGGAGAATCGATCGAGGACGGCGTGGCTGGAACCGGCGAGCGTCGGCAGCGCCACGACCGCGAGCACCAGCGACAAGGCGATCCGCAGACGGAGCGTCAGCGCCTGCGACAGCATCGGCAACGTGAGCAACATGCCGAACCAGCGCAGGGCGGCAAGCAATACCAGCGCGACAACCGCCACAGCGCCCGGCAGCCGCGACCAGTGGGCCAGGTCTTCAAGCAGGAACGACGGCATGCGGGCCAGTATTTCACAAAGAAACGGAGACGTTCTGATACAGGTCGACCGTCCACGCCGACAGCCGATCCAGCATCCAGGGGAGC